>NZ_MUBA01000123.1 GCF_002154575.1 Streptomyces bobili | reverse complement strand
GCCTTCATCTGCGGTGGGGGCTCCGCGTCCCGGTGGGGATGGGCCTGGTCGGGGGCGGTGTCGGGATGCTGGGCGTGGTCGGCGACTCGTCGGTGACCGAGGTTGTCGGGACGGTCAACTACCTGCTCGTGTGGGGTGTCGCCTACCAGCTCGGGTTCTGTTGGCGGGATGGGCTGTTGAGCCGGGGCCGCGTCGTGCCGGCCGGCATGGCGGTGGGGGGTGTGGTGGTCTTCGCGGGACTCGTGGGGCCCGGACCGTTTCCCGTCAGTCTGATTCTGGTGACGGGGCAGGAGCTGAGTAACACCGATCCGCCTTCCGCCGCCATGCTCGCGTGGGCGGTGGCTCAGGTGGGGGTGGCTCTGCTCCTCGCGCCCGGCGTGCGGCGGCTGTTGGCGGGGGTCCGGGTGTGGGCCGCCGTACGGGCGGTGGGCGGCGGCAGCATGGCTCTCTATTTGTGGCACATGCTGCCCGTCCTGGTCGTCGCCGCCGCCTTCTATCTGACAGGCCTCGCTCCCCAGCCCGGCTACGGGTCGCTCGGCTGGTGGGTCCTGCGGCTGCCCTGGCTGGTGGTGCTGGGGCTCGTCCTCGCGGGGGTGGTGTGGGCGCTACGGCCGCTGGAGCGGGCGCTCGCCTCGCTGTCCGTACGGCTGCGGCCCGGCTCCGGGGTGCGGTGGGCCTGGCAGATGTGGGCCGGACTCGGGCTGAGTGTCTGGGCGTTGGCGTACTTCGCGGGGCACGGGTTCGCGTACGGAGGGACGTTCCCGGTGTGGCCTTCGGTGGGGCTCGGGGCGGGCACCGTGCTCGTCGCCCTCAATCGCGGGGCCGGCGGGAGGGATGAGGGAGCGCCCACTTCTCAGCGGGCGTTGGAGGAAGCCGCCTGAGGGCCGGCGCCGTGTCGGGGCAAGCCCTCCGGCGGGCGGCGCCTCACGCCGACCTCATGCCTCCCTCACGCCGACCGTTTCCTTGCCGTCGTCTTCTTCGCCGCTGTCTTCTTCGCCGTGCTCTTCGACGTCGCCGCCGTCTTCTTCGATGCCGTGCTCTTGCCCGTCGATGCCGTGCTGCTCTTGCTCGTCGATGCCGACTTCTTCGCCGGCTCGCCGGTCTTCTTCGCCGACGCCGCCGTCTTCTTCGCCGTCGACGTGGACTTCTTGCCGCCCGTCTGTTTCGGGGTCGGGCGAGCCGTCTTGCGGTCGGGGAGCTGTCTGACCTCGGCTTCCTCCCGCCCGGTCGGCTCGCCTCGGGACTCCTTCGCCGCTCGGACGCTGTTCTCCAGGGCGGCCATCAGGTCCAGGACCTTGCCGCTGGGGGCAGCACTGGGCGCCTCGCGGGGTGTCTCGCCGGCCGCCTTCGCGGCGACGACCTCCTCGACGGCCTCGCGGTACTCGTCGTGGAGGTCCTCCAGGTCGACCTCGCCGAGGGTGTCCATCAGGGCGTCCGCGAGGTCGAGTTCCTTGTCGCGGACCGTGACGTCGGTGTCGGGGGCCACGCCCTCGGGGGCACGGACCTCGTCGGGCCAGAGCAGCCCGTGCATGGCGATCGCGTCGCCGACCACGCGCAGCATGCCCAGGCGCTCGCGACCGCGCAGCGCGTACTTGGTGATGGCGACCTTGTTGCTGCGTTTCAGCGCCTCCCGCAGCAGCGTGTACGGCTTGGCCGCGGGGGCGCCGCCCGCCTGGAGGTAGTAGGCCGCGTCCATCTGGAGCGGGTCGATCCGGTCGGCCGGCACGAAGGCCACGATCTCGATCGTCTTCGCCGTGGGGAGCGGCAGGTGGGAGAGGTCCTCGTCGGTGATCGGGATGATCGTGCCGTCGGCGTCCTCGTAGCCCTTGCCGATCTCCGACTGGCTCACCTCGCGGTCCTCCAGCTCGCAGACCTTGCGGTAGCGGATGCGGCCGCCGTCCTCGGTGTGGATCTGGCGGAAGGAGATCGAGTGGTTCTCGGTGGCGTTCACCAGCTTGATCGGGATGCTGACGAGGCCGAACGAGATGGCGCCGTTCCATATGGATCGCACGTGCAGCATCCTCCTGGCTCTGCCGAGAAAAGTTACATAGCAGACATATACGTACTAATCGTGTGATTCTCATCGTATGACGCCCATCACCGAGGTGGAGGGGCGGCGGCTCGCGCTCAGCAATCTGGAGAAGGTGCTGTATCCGGCTACCGGCTTCACGAAAGGCGAGGTGCTGCACTACTACGCGACCGTCGCCGGGGCCCTGCTGGCGCATCTGCGTGACCGGCCGCTCTCCTTCCTGCGCTATCCGGACGGACCCGGCGGACAGGTCTTCTTCGCCAAGAACGTGCCGCCGGGCACCCCCGACTGGGTCACCACCGCCGAGGTGCCACGTGTGGAGGGGCCGGCCCGGATGGTGCTCGTGCAGGATCTGCCGAGCCTGATGTGGGCGGCGAACCTCGTCACCGAGTTCCATACGCCCCAGTGGGTGATCCAGGACCCCGAGGAGGCCGACCGGCTCGTCTTCGACCTCGATCCCGGCGCGCCCGCGACCGTCGTCGAGTGCTGCGAGGTCGCGCTCTGGCTGCGGGAGCGGCTGGCGGCGGACGGGATCGCGGCGTACGCGAAGACCTCGGGTTCGAAGGGGCTGCATCTGCTGTCGGCGGTGCGCGGATCGTCCTCCGAACGGGTCACCGAGTACGCCAAGGGGCTCGCCGTCGAGGCGGAGCGCACCATGCCGCGGCTGGCCCTGCACCGGATGACCCGGAGCCTGCGGCCGGGCAAGGTGTTCGTCGACTGGAGCCAGAACGCCGCCCGCAAGACCACCGCCACGCCCTACACCCTGCGCGCCCGCCCCGAACCGACCGTGTCCGCGCCCGTCACCTGGGAGGAGGTCGAGGCGTGCGCGGCACCGCAGGAGCTGGCGTTCGGGGCGGCGGACGTGGTGGGGCGGGTACGGGAACACGGCGATCTGCTCGCCGAGCTGTGCGAGCCGGACAGCGCCGGGCGGCTTCCCGACTGACGCCCAGGCCGGCCCCAGGTC
>NZ_MUBA01000122.1 GCF_002154575.1 Streptomyces bobili | reverse complement strand
CCTCATCGACCGGGCCGTCGTCCTGCGCGACGGCTGCGTCACGCACGACGGCCCGCCGCCGCGCGCCGTCGGCCAGCACGCGCTGCCCGGCCACGACCACGTACACCCGCACGCTCCGGCGGGCGCCGAACCGATCCGCACGGGACTGCTGAGCTGATGGACATCCTCGACTACGCCTTCATGCAGCGGGCCCTGCTCGCCGCCGTCCTGGTCGGCATCACCGCGCCCGCCGTCGGCATCTACCTCGTTCAGCGCCGCCAGGCCCTCATGGGCGACGGCATCGGCCACGTCGCGATGACCGGCGTCGGCCTCGGCTTCCTGCTGTCCTGGTCCCCGGTCTGGATGGCCACCGCCGTCTCCGTCCTCGGCGCCGTCCTCATGGAACTGATCCGCTGGTACGGCAAGACCCGCGGCGACATCGCCCTCGCCATGCTCTTCTACGGCGGCATGGCCGGCGGCGTGATGTTCATCAACCTCGCGCCGACCGGCTCCAACGCCAACCTGACCTCGTACCTCTTCGGCTCGCTGTCGACGGTGTCCGAGTCGGACGTCTCCGCGATCTGCATCCTCGCGGCCTTCGTGGTCCTCGTCACCGTCGGACTGCGCCGGCAGCTGTTCGCCGTCAGCCAGGACGAGGAGTTCGCACGCGTCACCGGGCTCCCGGTGCGCGCCCTGAACCTGCTGACGGCGATCACCGCGGCGGTCACCGTGACCGTCGCCATGCGCGTGGTCGGCCTGCTGCTGGTGTCGGCGCTGATGGTGGTGCCGGTGGCGGCGGCCCAGCAGCTCAGCCGCAGCTTCGCGGCGACCTTCGCCATCTCGGTCGCGATCGGCGTCAGCGTGACCATCGGCGGCACGGTCACGTCGTACTACCAGGACGTTCCGCCCGGCGCGACGATCGTGCTGCTGACCATCGGCGCGTTCGTCCTGCTGACCGCGCTGGCCACCCCGCTGGCCCGGCGCCGCGCCCGCGCCGCAGCCGCCGCGCAGCCCGCCGGAGATCCGGCGGAGTGCTCGATTCCGGCCACCCGAGGAACGGGTGACCGAGACGGCGTCTGACCGCACACAGTCCGGACTGGCACAATGGCCCGGCAAAGCGCAGACGTGAGGAGGAAACGGTGACCACCGCTGGATCGCCCGTGAAGGGCCGAGCCACCCGGCAGCGTGCCGCCGTGGCCGCGGCGCTCGACGAGGTCGACGAGTTCCGCAGCGCTCAGGATCTCCACGACATGCTCAAGCACAAGGGCGACTCCGTCGGGCTGACCACGGTCTACCGCACCCTGCAGACCCTCGCCGACGCCGGCGAGGTCGACGTGCTGCGCACCTCCGACGGCGAGTCCGTCTACCGCCGCTGCTCCACCGGCGAACACCACCACCACCTCGTCTGCCGCGCCTGCGGCAAGGCGGTCGAGGTCGAGGGCCCGGCCGTCGAGAAGTGGGCGGAGGCCATCGCCTCGGAACACGGGTTCGTGAACGTGGCGCACACGGTGGAGATCTTCGGCACCTGCTCCGACTGCGCGACGGCCTCCGGCGGCTGAGCGGGGTCTACTCAGCGGGGTCTCGTGCGGGTGGGGTGCCGGGACTGCCTGGGGGCTTCGCCCCCAGACGGGCTGTTCACTCCTGCCCGTCTTTCATGGCCAGCAGCTCCTCGTTGGGGATCGCGCCGCCGAAGCGGCGGTCGCGGGAGGCGAACTCCAGGCAGGCCCGCCACAGGTCGCGGCGGTCGAAGTCCGGCCACAGGACGTCCTGGAAGACCATCTCCGCGTAGGCGCTCTGCCACAGCAGGTAGTTGGACGTGCGCATCTCGCCGCTCGGGCGCAGGAACAGGTCCACGTCCGGCATGTCCGGGTAGTACATGTACTTCTGCAGCGTCTTCTCGTTGACCTTCGACGGGTCGAGACGGCCCGCCTTCACGTCCTCGGCGAGAGCCATCGCCGCGTCGGCGATCTCCGCGCGCCCGCCGTAGTTCATGCAGAAGTACAGAGTGAGACGGTTGTTGTCCTTCGTCTGCTCCTGGGCGATCTGGAGCTCCTTGGCGACCGACTTCCACAGCTTGGGCATACGGCCCACCCAGCGCACCCGGATACCCAGCTCGTCGAGCTGGTCACGGGTCTTGCGGATGAAGTCGCGGTTGAAGTTCATCAGGAAGCGCACCTCGTCGGGCGAGCGCTTCCAGTTCTCGGTGGAGAAGGCGTACAGGGAGATGTTCCGCACACCGATCTCGACGCCGCCCTGAAGGACGTCCATCACCCGCTCGGCGCCCACCTTGTGGCCCTCGGTGCGGGGCAGGCCCCGCTCCTTCGCCCAGCGGCCGTTGCCGTCCATGACGATCGCGACATGCTCGGGGACCAGCTCGCCGGGGAGCTTCGGCGCGCGGGCGCCGGACGGGTGCGGCTCCGGCGCCTTGTACTCCCGACGCTGCCGCCCCAGGAACCCGCGTACGACCATGTGCTTCTCGTCTCCTCTTGCGTTTCGGCTTGTTTCTGCTTCTCGGCTACTTCTCGACGTACCGCAGGGAGCGCAGCCCGCGCTCCAGGTGCCAGTGCAGGTAGGCGGACACCAGCCCGCTGCCCTCCCGGACGTGCCGCGCCTCGCAGGCGTCCGCGGTCTCCCAGTCTCCCGTGAGCAGCGCGCCCAGCAGGACCAGGGCCTCCGGCGAGGGTACGACGCTGCCGGGCACCCGGCAGTCCGCGCAGACGGAGCCGCCGGAGGCGACGGAGAAGAACCGGTTCGGGCCGGGCATGCCGCACTTCGCGCAGTCGCCGAAGCTGGGCGCGTAGCCGTTGACGGCGAGGGAGCGCAGCAGGAAGGCGTCCAGCACCAGGTGGGGGGCGTGCTCGCCGCGGGCGAGGGTGCGCAGGGCCCCGACGAGCAGCAGGTACTGCTGCACGGCCGGTTCCCCTTCGTGGTCGGTGAACCGCTCGGCGGTCTCCAGCATGGCCGTGCCGGCGGTGTACCGGGCGTAGTCGGTGACGATGCCACCGCCGTACGGCGCGATGGTCTCGCTCTGCGTGCACAGCGGAAGCCCGCGCCCGATCAGTTCGCTCCCCCGCGCGAAGAACTGCACGTCCACATGCGAGAAGGGCTCCAGCCGGGCCCCGAACTTCGACTTGGTCCGCCGCACCCCACGAGCCACGGCCCGCACCCGGCCATGACCGCGCGTAAGAAGCGTGATGATCCGGTCCGCCTCGCCCAGCTTCTGGGTGCGCAGCACGATGCCGTCGTCGCGGAACAGACTCATGCCGCCATTCTCGCCTACGCGGGGAGGGCGGCGGGCACGAACCCGCGCTCGCAACCGTGCGGCCGGGCAGGGCGTCCGTGATCAAGGAGGGCACTCCGGAGACCACCGGGGTTCCCCGACCCAGTCACCGACGGACGGAGAGAACCATCCCAGGCTCGACGAACCGCCGTACCCTGCTCACCACCGCGGGCGCCGTGACCGCGGCCTCCCTGCTGGGCGCCGGCCAGGCCGCCGCCCGTGCCGCCGACGGCACCGATCCCGTCGGCGCCCGCCTGAGGGCCCTGGAGGAGGCGCACGGCGCCCGCCTCGGCGTCTTCGCGTACAACGTGCGCACCCGGCGTTCCGTGCGCCACCGGGCCGCCGAACGCTTCCCGGTCTGCTCCCTGTTCAAGGTCCTCGCGGTCGCCGCCGTCCTGCGCGACCTGGACCGGAACGGCGAGGTCCTGGCCCGCCGCATCCACTTCACCGCCGACGACCTGGTGGAGAACTCGCCCGAGACCGAGCTGCACGTGGCCGACGGCATGACTGTCGCCGAGCTGTGCGACGCGGCGATCCGCCGCAGCGACAACACGGCCGCCAACCTGCTGCTGCGCGAGCTGGGCGGCCCGGCCGCGGTCACCCGCTTCGCCCGGTCGATCGGTGACCGGTTCACCCGGCTCGACCGGTGGGAGCCGGAGCTGAACTCGGCCGAGCCGTGGCGGGTGACGGACACCACGACGCCGTACGCGATCGGCCGCTCGTACGCCCGGCTGGTGCTGGGCGACGAGCTGGCGGCGCACGACCGGCGGCGGCTGACGGACTGGATGCTCGCCAACCGCACCAGCGACAACCGCTTCCGCGCCGGGCTGCCGCCCGCCTGGACGCTCGCCGACAAGACCGGCGGCGGCTGGTACGGCGCCAACAACGACGCCGGGATCGCCTGGACCCCCGACGGCACGCCCGTCGTGCTGGTGGTCCAGGTCACCATGCCGGAGCGGGAAGCGGCCTACGACCACGCCCTGATCGTGGAGACGACGAAGCTGCTGGCGGCGACGCTCGGCTGAGGCACCGCCCGGGGCCGGGCCGGGCGGCGCGTCAGTCGCCGTCCGGGTCGGCCCCCGGCGTCAGCACGGGCACGGTGTCGGGCGTGCCGTTGGGGGAGATCTCCGCGGAGGCGTCCCACAGCTGGTTGAAGCGCCGGATCAGCGGCTGGACCTCGTCCGCTCGGGCGTTCACCGTGGTCGAGGAGTTCACGCTGAGCTGGTCTGCGTGGATCTCGTAGGTCAGCGCCCCGTCGAAGACGATCCAGTCGATCATCTTGCCGCGCCGCAGATGCGCCGGGAGGTGTTCCAGGACCACGACCCGGACCTGGATGCCGATCTGGCGCTGCTCGTCGCAGATCGGGGCGAGCGCGGAACGCTCCTGACTCTCCTTGACGATGAACAACCGCCGTACGCTGACGCCCCGTTCGAGGATCGCCTCGCGCTGGGCGGTGAGATAGCGGCTCGCGGGTTCGGTGGACCAGAAGCCGTCGTCGACGACGCTGGTGCTGATGGCGTCGATGCTGCTTCTGGTGCACTTGGTGAGCGTCATCAGCCAGTCGTGGTTCTCGCCGGGCGTCTCGGCGCTGAGGTTGGTGAGGTCCTCCATCTGCGCGGCGAGGCGGTTGATCTCCTCGTGCGCGAACTCGTGCAGGATGTCGGGCCCCATGGAGACGACCTTGGTGGCGTGCTCGGCGAGCCGGGGCACCCCGTCGCCGCGCAGCTTCTCCACCTCGTTGAAGAGCTTCGTGGCCTCGCCTATGTCGGCGAAGCGCTTCTCCACGACGTCCTTGAGTTCGCTGAGCTGGTTCACGAACGACGCCATGAACTGGACGATCAGGACCGTGCCGCCGCACAGCACGGACAGCACCAGCTGCCAGGGTCCTTCCTCCTTCGGCAGCAGGACGTTGGTGAGTATGTAGACCACTCCGCCCACCACTATGGTGACCAGGAGTTTCAGCGTGAGCTGACGTGCGCTGTCGTTGTCGGACCGCCGCTGCTGGCCGCTTCGGAAGTACGAGTTCGTCGGTGCGCTCATCTCTCTTTCTCCCCCCGTTGGGATCGTGCGTCGAGTGGTGCGTCGAATCGTGCTCGGACAGGTGTTGCGATGCCGCCGTCAGGACGCGGTGAGCGCGTCGCTCCGGGTGAGGAGCTGGACGGCGAGCTGGTCCCGGATGCGCTGGGCCAGACTCGTCCACTGTCTGCTGAATCCCGGAGTCTCCTCCAGTTCCTGCCACAGGGCGTTCAGGGTGCGGTCGACGCGCGCCTGCGGCATCCACAGGTGCAGCAGGTGGTCGACGAGCGGGCGCAGCACCTTGAGTGCGGCGCGGCCGTCGGCGGAGCCGAGCCGCAGGCCGTCGAGTTTGTCGGCGACGGTGGTGAGCAGCCAGTCGTGCAGGGCGAGGTCCTCGCAGAGCGTTGCCGCCGCGGCGGGTGAGGTCCCGCGGGGCAGCCGCAGTTCGACGACGCGCCGGCCGTCGTCGGCGACGGTGAAGTGCGGGGCGGCCGGTTCACCGTCGGCGGCCGGCAGGGCGGCCCAGCGCAGGCTGGTGTCGGTGGTGTTGAGCGGGGTGTCGTAGTCGAGCAGCCGGTGCTGGCGGGAGATCCGCGCGAGGAGGCTCTCGGCGACCGAGCCGACGTCCAGCTCGTCCTGCTGCTGTCCCGTCAGGAAGCCTTTGACGACGGCCTGCCGGGCGAGTCTGCCGACGGGGACGAGGACACCGGGGCGGACCAGGTAGTAGCCCCAGGGCTGCCGCCGGTCGGGGCCGTCGGCGGGGGCGGCGAAGTGGGCGGTGGCCTGGAGCACCCGGCCCTCGACGAGGGCGGCGCGGGCGGTCACGGTGCCGACGGCGCGAATCTTGGCGCCGCCCGCGGTGGGCAGCCGGCAGTCGACGCCGGTGAGGATGTCCGGGGAGACGGCGTGCCGGTTGGGGCGCCGGGAGAGCCGGACGCGTTCGTCGGCGCGCAGCCGCAGCAGCCGTTCGGCGACCTGCTCGTCGACCGCGTCCCGAGTGGGCAGCAGGCAGGTGCGGACCTCCCCGCAGGCGAGGACCGTCTCCGTATCCCTGGACTCCTCCTCGGGCGCGCTCATGTCACAGCCCCGGCGGGAAGACGTAGGAGGTGCGGTCCACGATGCCCGCGGGGACGGGCATGCCCTCGGCGGCGGACCGTTCGGCGATCTGCCGTAACGCCTCGGACTCGACGTGGACCTGGTCCAGGACGACGCGTACGGCGTGCTCGACGGGCAGGAAGCGGGCCGGGAGGACGCTGCAGGTGGCGTAGGCGGTGAAGGGCGCGGCGAGGGGGTTGAGACGCACCACGGGCGGCAGGGCGTCCCACTCGGCGGGGAACTCCTTGTCGTCCCAGGGGGCCGGGGTGAGCACGGCCCGGCCGTCGTGGCGCAGCAGGCCGAGCCGGACGAGTTGCCAGACGGAGGCGAGGAAGGCGCAGGACCAGAGGCGTTCCTCCTC
Source organism: Streptomyces bobili (assembly GCF_002154575.1). GTDB lineage: Bacteria > Actinomycetota > Actinomycetes > Streptomycetales > Streptomycetaceae > Streptomyces > Streptomyces bobili. The sequence goes on along the minus strand of NZ_MUBA01000122.1, from coordinate 25,697 downwards.
GGGTCCGCTCCACAGTTCGACGTCGACGAAGACGGAGTGGCCGCGGGCGCCGGTCTCGCTGGGCGGTTCCCAGACGGCGCCGGTGGCGTCCAGGGCGGCGGAGGTGCGGTGGGAGGGGGTGCGTCGGCCGTTGGTGAGCCAGCCGGTGCGGCTGACGGGCGGGCGGAAGCCGTTGCTGCCGGGCGGCGGGGATTCCACCAGCCGGTGCAGGACGGCCTCGGCGAGTTCGGCCCGGTCGCGGTGGCCGGGTTCGGCGACGGCGCAGCCGGACTCGCGGGCCAGGTAGTCGATGCTCAGGCCGGCCTCGGCGGCGGCCTGCAGCAGCGGTGGTATGAGTTCGGCGGGGGTGGACAGCCGGCTGAAGTAGTCGTCGATGAGGAAGCAGGTGCTGATCCGGGGCCGTTTGCCGGCCGGCAGCGGGCCGACGGCGGCGCGGGCGGCGTCCACCCAGGGCCGTACGGCGGCGAAGTGGCGGCGCAGCCGGGCGGGGCCCTCGGCGAAGTCCTCCATGTACAAGTGGCCGAGTTCCAGGGAGAGATGGGAGAACGGCACGGATTCGGTGCGCGGCTGTGCGCTGGTCTCCCGGAAGACGGTTCCCGGCCCGCTCACAGTTGCCCCCAGTGCTTGTCCTCGGTCAGGCGCTGGGCGAGTTCGCCCATCTTCTGCCAGGTCTCCACATTCGCGATCCGCCGGTCGTGCACGTCCTCGTCGGTGATGAGCCGCTCCTGCCACTGCAGGACGGGTTCCAGTGGAATGGACGACAGGACGCGGGTCTTGCCGATGCCGCGGGCTGCCGCGATTTCCTCCAACTGGGTGTCGCACTGCCGCATCCACGCGTACTGCGCGGCCGAGACCTGCGACCACATCGGCGAGTCGAGATTGGGTACGGCGGCCCGGACGAAGCGGATCGAGGCGGAAAGCGCGTCGGTCTCGTGGCCCATGGCGACACCGGCCTGCACAATGCCCTGTTTCCCGTACACGAGTTCGGCGGCGGCCATGACGTGCTGACGGGTCCAGCGGTGATAGACGAGCCAGCGTGTTTTCAGGCGGCCGAGTCCGCCGCGGGGTGAGGTGGCGGCGAGGGCGAGGTCCATCGCATAACTGCGTCCGGCGCTCAAGTCCACGATGATGACGTCGAATTCGCGTTTCAGGCGCAGGACGAGATCGACGCAGCGGTGCAGGTTCTCCTCGTCGGTGACGAATTCGCCGCCGGTGCGGTCTCCGGGCAGCAGGACGAGCCGTCCCGAGCCGCCGGGCCGGCTGCGCAGCACGGGGTGTTCGGTGCGCGACCAGACGTCGACGCGCAGGGGTTCGCCGGTCTTGCCCTTGAGGTAGGAGTGCAGGCCGCGCCCTTCGGCCTCGGAGAGGACGTCGGGCAGGTCGAAGACGGCCGCCGCGGTGGGCGAGCCGAAGTCGAAGTCCAGGTAGCAGACGTCGTCCCCGTCCAGCGCGCGGTGGTAGGCGAGGTTGGCGCTGGTCACGGACCGGCCGGTGCCCCCCTTGTCGGAGGCGGCGAACACGAGCACGCCTCAGACCCCCCGGTAGCCGGAGCCGCCGCGGGCCCGGGAGAGCGAGTCCAGCCGGCTGAGCACGCCGAGCGCCAGCGCGTAGGCGGTGCCGGGCTGTTCGTCGACGAGGAGGCGGGCCCGGCGCAGGTCGGCCTCGATGCCCTTGACCTCTTCGCCCTGGGGGCTCTTGGGGGCGGGCGAGGGCTGTTCCATCTGCTCCTTGCCGAAGAGGTGGGCCGCCTCGCTGATCAACGCGCGTGCGAGCAAGGAGAGTTCGGCGCTGCGGATGGGCGGCTGGTCGTAGAGGGCGTGGGCGGCGACCATGCACTCGGTGACGCGCTCGGTCATGCTCCAGGACACCGGGCCCTGGCGGTGCGGGGATTCGGGGTAGACGGCGTGGACGTTGTCCCAGAGGCCGACGCCCGGTCCTTCGCTGATGCGGCGCTGCCAGAGGTGGTCGAGGATGTCCTCGGCGAGCCGCAGCAGCCGGTCCTGGGAGGCGATGTTGCGGGACAGCGAGCAGAGTTGGATGGTCCGCTTGAGCAGCTGGGCGGAGAAGTCGGTCATCGTCCACTTCATGGGCGGGCCGACGGTCTCGCTGCCGAGCAGGGGCAGGGTGACACCGGGGTTGTGCAGGCCGACCGCCGGGTCGTCGCGGGTCATGCCGCTGGTGATGCGGCCGCGTTCGGCGAGGCGTTCCATGACGGCGACGGTGCGGGTGAGGTCGTCGTCGGTGGCGCGGCGGCGGACCAGGTCGTGGACGAGGATGGAGGCGACGGAGAGGGAGAAGTACTCCGACTCCAGTTGCTGGAGCGTGGTGCGCCAGGGGATCTCCTCCAGCGGCCAGGTGCCGTCGCCGAACCGGGCGATGGCCGACCAGTACTGCTGGGTGATCTCCCAGCGCAGCCGCAGGGCGTCGGCGAGTTTCTGCTGTTCGGCGGTGAGCAGGCCGAGGACGAGGGTGCGCTCGGAGAACAGGTCGGGGATGCCGTCGAGGGCGACCACGGTGAAGTACAGGTAGGGCGTGGGGTGGGCGACGCCGGCGGGCTGCTTGCCGATCGCCTCGCCGGTCTGCGGTTCCACCTCGACCTCGGGGGCGCCCTTCACCAGGCTCCAGGCCCAGCCGCATTCGAAGAGGCGGTTCTCGTTGCGCAGGTCGTCGGTGACGTCGGTGTCGAGACCGAGGGTGACGCTCTCGCTGATGACGGCGCGCAGGGCCTTGAAGCGTTCCTGGAAGCGCTGGAGGACCTGGCGTTCGGAGAGCCGGCCCTGGCCGAGCAGCCGGGTGAGGGACTGTCCCTGGTCGGAGGAGACGTCGACGACGTTGACGGTGAAGGAGCGCAGCAGGCTGACCATGGCGGCGGTCAGCCGGGCGCTGGTGGAGTCCCAGAGCCGGTCGATCTGCTTGATCGTGCTCGCGCGCTGGGTCTTGCCGCGGTAGACCTTGAGGAAGCCGAGGGTGGCGAGGCACAGGGTGACGGACATGGAGTAGCTGTCGACCACCCCCAGGTCCCGCTGTTCCTTGGAGAGTTCGTGCTTCGGGTCCTCGGCGGCGAAGTAGGCGCCGCCGGAGAAGGTGGGGTTCTCCTCGCCGCGGTGCTTCTCCATGAAGTCGGCGAGGACCTTGACCAGGTTCCCGGGGATCTCGCTGGAGTCGCCCGCGGTCCGCAGCGACCGCTCCACGTCCCGCTGGGTGGTGTCGGGATCGTCGAGGCGGAACGCGGTGATCTCGGTGGCCGGGTACAGCATGCAGAGCAGCCGCTCGGCGTCGGCGACGCTGCTCCGGCCTGCCGCGTCCCCCCAGTCCCATTCCCCGTCGCCGAAGGAATGGCGGGCGACGGCCTGCCACACTTCGAGCAGATTCTGTCTCGGCTTGATCTGCATGCCCATTCCCCTCGCACAGGCCCGTCACCACGCGATTCCACGTATTACCCCGTGATGGAACGCTGGGACGTCACTTTTTCCGTCGCCGGCCGCAGGCCAGAATCATTCCGGTGTATCCATGGCGGATCAATTGTTTCGGGTTGTCCAGGCAGGCGACCTTCATGTCCGCTTCGGCAAATGGGCCGAGTGCGGTACGCACTTCCCGGTCGTCGATATCACGGGCGGGAAACTCCTGCGCACCCACGCGGTATCCCTCGGAATGCTCCATGAACGCGGCGGCGAAAGGCGCGCCGGGTTTCAGAGAATTCATGAAGCAGCCCACACCTTCTCGGAATTCTTCGAGCGAGGTGGTGATGGATTCCGCGACGAAGAACATCGTGCCGAGATCCCAGGCGGGTTTCCTCCCGCGGAGGTCGAAAAGACTGCCCGGCAGGGGCTCCTGGACGACGTCCGCGAAGCGCGCCCTGGGCTCGGCGCCGAGGCCGGTATAGGCCGCGCTCTTGTCGCGCGGGCCGCTCTTGAGGACCTCCCAGAACTGGTCCCAGTTGGCGTCGTAGCCCGAGAGCTGACCGCGAAGGTAGGTGAGGTTCCGCTCGGCCCGCTCCAGGAGTGTGATCCGGCCACACCAGGGGAGCATCGCCAGGGCCGGATAGAGATTGGGCCCCGCGCCCACGTCGATACCGGAGCCGCCACGACCGCCGTACTTCGCGAAATGATCACTGAAGTGATCTCGTACCCGGATGAGGATCGCCCTGTCCACGGGCTGGATCTCCAGGTAATTGCGCTTGATGTACTCATCGGGATCGAAGGCGTCCCAGGGCACATCGGCATTCAGCTTTTCGGCGGTGGTCGGCGATCCCGAGGTCATTGGTTCAGCCTAGCAGGGCGCCGAGGTCTTGAAGGAGTGGATGCATCAGGCAATGATGAACCGTCAGGGTATGCATATCGGACAAGAGTGAGCACGCACGTCATTCGCTTTGTCGCTCCTTCTCCATCCCTCTCCATCTTCACAAGGGGACTGTATGACTCCTCTTCCTCGGGTTCCCGGACTTCCCGTGGGTCCCGGAGATCGTTCTCGGTCGGTCGCCGGTTCGACAGTGGACCAGGTGTCCCAGGAAACGCGATTACGGATCAGAGCGGCCACGGAGGAGGATCTCCCCCACATCGTCCGGCTCGACGAGGAGGCCTTCCCGACCGCCCCGTACCCCTACTTCGTGCTGCGCCAGCTCCTGGCCTCGTTCCCGGACTTCGTGTTCGTCGTGGACATGGGCCAGGACCTGGGCGGATACGTGCTCTCGACGCCGCCGGACGAGGCACGGAGCTGGATCCTCAGCCTCGGAATCTCCCCACCGCTGCAACGGCAGGGCCTGGGACGGCAGTTGATGACGAGGATCCTCGGGCACCTCCGCACCCGGGGCGTGCACTCCGTCACGCTCTCGGTGGAGCCGCGCAACGACACGGCGATCGCCCTGTACCGCTCCCTGGGCTTCGCCTCGGACCCCGGCGGCCCCCGCCCGGACTACTTCGGCCCCGGCGCCGACCGCCTCCTCATGACGCTCGCTCTGTGAGCCCCTCGAACCGCCGCACATAGCGACGCTGCCAGGGCGTCTCCACGGCGTGCCGGTCGTAGTTCCGGCGTACGAACTCCACGGCCTGCGCGGCCGGTACGCCGTCCAGCACCGCCAGACACGCCAGCGCCGTCCCCGTACGGCCGCGCCCGCCGCCGCAGGCGACCTCGAGCCTGTCGTCGGCGGCCCGCCGCCACGCCTCGGTGAGCGCCGTACGGGCGTCGGCGCGGTCCGCCGGCAGCCGGAAGTCGGGCCAGCGGATCCAGCGCGCCTCCCACGGCACCGCCGGGGGCTCACCACCGAGCAGATAGAGGCCGTACGTCGGGACCGGCGCCGCCGGGTCGAGGGCCCGGCGCAGCCCACGGCCACGCACCAGACGCCCGGACGGCAGCCGCAGCACGCCGGGCAGCTCGGCCGGCCAGGTCTCCTGTCGCGTCTCTTCCATGGGCCCATTCGAACCCGGCTCCGCGTGCGCGGGCAACCGATTCGGACCGACCGGTGATCGCGGGGCGAGGCGACTACGACCGGGGGCCGGTGTCCGTCGCCGCCGGGGTCACCAGCCCGGACTCGTAGGCCACGATGACGAGTTGGGCCCGGTCCCGCGCGCCCAGCTTGCCCATGATGCGGCTGACGTGGGTCTTCGCGGTGAGCGGGCTGAGGCCGAGGGTGTCGGCGATCTCCGTGTTGGTGAGTCCGCGCGCGACCAGGGCGAGCACCCCGCGCTCCCGTTCGGACAGGCACTCCGGGCCGCCGGTCGCGGCCGGTCCGGAGGGGCTGCTCAGGAAGCGGGCGATCAGGCGGGCGGTCGGCCCCGGCGAGAGCAGGGCCTCACCGGCGGCGACCGTGCGGATGGCGTCGAGGAGGTCGGCGGGCCGGGTGTCCTTCACCAGGAAGCCGGAGGCACCCGCGCGCAGCGCCTCGACGATGTTCTCGTCGGTGTCGTAGGTGGTCAGCACGAGCACCTTCACCCCGGCGAGGTCCTCGTCGGCGGCGATCAGCCGGGTCGCCTCGATGCCGTCGAGGTCGGGCATGCGGACGTCCATCACGACCAGGTCGGCGCGCTCGCGCCGGGCCAGCTCCACGGCCTCGCGGCCGGTGCCCGCCTGGCCGACGACCTCCATGTCCGGCGCCGACTCGACCAGCATCGCGAACGCGGCGCGCACCAGCGTCTGGTCGTCGGCCAGCAGCACCCGGATCGGACTCATCTGTGCTCCCTCATGTGCTGCTCCCCCATGCTCTGTTCCCGCGTGGCCGGTTGCCCCAGGGGCAGTACCGCGCTCACCTCGAAGCCCTTCCCCTCCCGCGGCCCCGCCTCCAGGACGCCGCCGATGCTGCGGGCCCGCTCCCGCATGCCGACCAGCCCGAATCCGGGCACCCCCGCGCCGGTCCCGCTCCCGTCGTCGGTCACGGTGACCCGCAGGGCGCCCGCGTCGTCGTGCACGGCGACCCGCACGTTCAGGTCGTCCCGCCCGCCGTGGCGTACGGCGTTGGTGAGGGCCTCCTGCACGATCCGGTAGACGGCCGCGCCGACCGCCGGCGGTACGTCCTCGCCGCGCACCGACAGGTCGACCCGCGCCCCGGCGGCCCGTGCGGTGTCGGCGAGGTCGGACAGTCCGTGCAGGCCGGGCAGCGGTCCGCGGGCCTCGGGTCCGCCGGGGTCGCGCAGCACCTCCAGCGTCGTACGGAGTTCGCCACGGGCGCTGCGGCAGGTCTCGGCGATGTCGTCGAGGGCCTTGGCGACGGCCGTGCGGTCGAGGCGGTCCGGGTCGGCGGTCAGGACGTGGGCGGCGACGGAGGTCTGCACCCCGATGAGGGTGATGCTGTGGGCGAGGAGGTCGTGCAGGTCTCGGGCGATGCGCAGGCGTTCCTCGGCGACCCGGCGGCGGGCCTCCTCCTCGCGGGTGCGTTCGGCGCGTTCGGCGCGTTCCAGGGCGGCGGCGGCGTTCTCGCGGTGGATGCGCAGGTAGCCGCCGAAGAGCAGGACGGAGACGATCCAGCCGGAGATCCGCAGGACCTCGGAGACCTGGTGCGGATTGACGAACGCGTTGACGGTGAGCGGGACGCTGAGCACGGCGACGCCGGTGAGGAGGGTGCGGCGGGCACTGCCGCTGACGGCGACGGAGTAGAGGGCGATCATCCCGACCGGTACGGCGGCGCTGTGCGCGTAGTCGAGGGCGTGGTACGGGCCGACGCACGCGACGACCGCGAGCATGACGAGCAGGGGGTGCCGGCGGCGGACCAGGAGTGGAAGCTGGGCGGCCAGCAGCAGCGTCCAGCCGACGAGGTCCGGGCGTCTGCCGTCCTCGACGGACAGGGCGAGGACGACGGCGACGGCGGCGGAGCCCGCGGCGAGGCAGGCGTCCGCCCGTGCCTGTCGCGTCCGGAGTTCCCGCACCGCTCCCCCTTTCCTCGCGGCCATCCTGCCCGAGCGGGGCGCCCCTCCGTCGGGGAGGGGCGCCCCCGGTTCAGCCGGCGACCGGTTCACGCGCGGGCACCGGCCGCGGCTCGGGCGCGCGGGACAGCCGGCCCGGCCACCACATCCTCCGCCCCAGCGCCACGCTCGCGCTGGTCACCAGGTAGGTGCGGACGAGGAAGGTGTCCAGCAGCACGCCCACGGCGATGACGAAGCCCAGCTCGACGAGTTGCACGAGGCCCATGTTCGTCAGCACGGCGAAGGTCGCGGCGAGGACCAGTCCGGCGGAGGCGATGACCCCGCCGGTGGTGCGCAGCGCGGTCAGGGCGGCGGCGGCCGGTTCGGCGCCCCGCAGGGACTCCTCCCGCATGCGGTGCATGAGGAAGATGCCGTAGTCCACGCCGAGGGCGACGAGGAACACGAAGGACAGCAGTCCGAGCCCCGGATCGGTCCCCTCGAAGCCGAACAGCGGCCCGAACACCAGCCCGCCGAGTCCGAGCGCGGCACCCCACACCGCGACGACGGCGGCGGTCAGGAGCAGCGGGGCGACCAGGGAGCGCAGCAGGACGACCAGGATGAGCAGCACCGACAGCAGGACGAGCGGCACGACGATCGTCCGGTCGCGCGCGTTGGTGTCCTTGAGGTCGAGCTGCTGGGCGCTGGCCCCGCCGACGTAGGAGCCGTCGAGGCGTTCCCGCAGCCGTTCGATCGTCGCGGTCTCCGCGGCCGTCTGGGGCGGGGCCGCCGCGGTCACGGAGATCTCGGTCCAGCCCCCGCCGGTACGTCCCTCGCGTACGTCGGCGACGCCTTCGGTGGCGCGGATCGCGGCGAGGGTCGCGTCGGTCCGGGCGGCCGGGGTGAGCACGTCGACGGGCTGTCCGGAGCCTTCCGGGTAGGCGCGGCCGAGGGTCCGCATGGCGGCGACGGACTCGGGCCGGTCGACGAAGGCGTCCTCCTGTTTGACCGTGCCGGGCAGGTTCAGGGTGCCCAGGGCGAGCGTGCCGAGCAGTACGGCCCCGCCGGCCAGCACGGTGAGCGGGCGGCGGCCCGCCGAGCCGCCCATCGCGGCGAACAGCGACCGGCGGGCCTTGGGGGTGCTGCCGTAGGCGGGGACCAGGGGCCAGAACACCCGGCGGCCCAGCAGGACGAGGAGGGCGGGCAGCAGGGTGAGCATGGCGACGAGGGCGCAGAGCACGCCGACGGTGCCGAGCGGGCCCATCGCCCGGTTGGAGTTGAGGTCGGCGGCGAGCAGGCACAGCAGCCCGGCGGCGACGGTCCCGGAGGAGGCGAGGACGGCGGGTCCGCAGCCGCGCAGGGCGGCCCGCATGGCGTCCAGGGGCCGTTCGAAGCGGCGCAGTTCCTCGCGGTAGCGGGAGACGAGGAGGAGGGCGTAGTCGGTGCCGGCGCCGAAGACGAGGATGGTCATGATGCCGGAACTCTGGCCGGAGACGGTCGTCCCGAAGGCCTGGTTGAGGCCGTAGGCGACGCCCATGGACAGGTAGTTGGAGACGCCGGCCACCACGAGGGGCACGAGCCACAGGACCGGACTGCGGTAGATGAGGATCAGCAGTACGGCGACGACGGCGACGGTGGTGTAGAGCAGCGGTCCGCCGAGCGACTCGTAGACCTTGCCCGCGTCGGTGGCGAGCGCGCCCGATCCGCCGACCTCGACCGTCAGCTCTCCCTCGCTGTGCGCCTCCTCGCGTACGGCCTCGACGAAGGCGTCCCGCTTCTTCTCGTCGGTGCCGGGCTCGTTGCTCGCGACGGGGTACATGAGTGTGGTGCCGTCGTCGGACGGGACCCCCCGTGGTGTCCCGGTCAGCGTGTGCTCCCCCGCGACCCGCGTGACCTGCTCCTGCGCCGTGGCCCGGTCCGCCGGGGTGAGCCCGCTGTCGCGGTGGTAGACGAGGACCAGTTCGGTGCTCTCGCCGCCCGGCAGCTGCTCCTGGAGCCTGGCGGCCTTGGTGGAGTCGGCGCTCGCGGGCAGGTAGTCGGTGATGCGGTCGTGCTGGACGTCGGCGAGTCTCGCGGCGAACGGCGACACGGCCGCCAGCACCCCGATCCACAGGGCGAGCACCACCCAGGGGATGACGCGCTTGCCCTTGGTCTTTTCGGCCCCCATGAGACGGGCCCTCCCTTCGGCACGGATGTCCGGTGACGGTTCCCAGACTTCCGGCCGGCGGGCGGCGGAGCGTCGCGCGTGAGGGCGAGTTCGGGTGTACCGCGGCGGGTGACCGCGAGGCCGCGTTACTCCCCGGGGAGTATCAGGACGGGGTGCGGGCCGCGGCCAGCAGCCGGGTGACCTCGTCGGCGCGGATGGTGAGGGCCGCGCCGACCGTGGCGAGGACCTCGCGCTCGGCGGGGGTGTAGGGGCCGTCGGCGAGGGCGATGCGGGCGCCCTGGAGCAGGATCGCTTCGCGGCCGACGGGGGCGAGGTGCGGGGCGAGCGGGTCGAGGGCCTCGTGCAGCTCTATGGCCAGCCCGGGGGTGCAGGGTTCGCCGTGGACCCGGCCGGTGTCGGCGGCGAGGGCGTCGACGAGGGCGGCGAGCTGCTCGCGGGTGCAGTCCGGGAAGCCGGCCGCGCGTACCGCGACGGCCGCCGTCTCCAGGGACGTACGGGCGCAGTTGCCGTTCGCGGAGAGGACGGCGAGGGCGACGGTGTGGACGGCGTCGCGGAGCATCGCGGAGAAACGGGTGGTGGTGGGGTGGTCGAGGGCGTCGGTGCCGTAGTGGCGTTGGCAGGAGGCACACTCCACGACCGGGCCGGTCTCGCCGCGCGGCAGGACGGGCAGGCCCAGCAGGGTGAAGCGGCGCCGCCCGGTGAGCCGCTGGTAGTTGCGGTCGCCGCCGCAGCCGGGGCAGAAGAACTCGCCGTCCCCGACGGGTGTCCAGGCGGTGCGGTGGCCCAGCACGCGGGCGAACCCGGTGGCGGCACGGCCGTCTTGTCCCCGTTCTGGCAGCACGTCGCACCTCCGTAACGCCGCGGCAACATCGCCACGCGCTGTCGTGATGTTAGCCACATCATCGAGGCGGAGTCAGCACCCAGTACGAGACCTTTCCGTGACCTCCACGCACGGATGGCCGATATACGACGGAGCCCCGGCCGCCGTATACCGGCGGCCGGGGCCCGCGGACTCCCCGTGAGGGTGATCAGCGCGTAGCGCGGTTGACGGCGGACACGACCGCCTTCAGCGAGGCCCGCGTCGTGTTGGCGTCGATGCCGATGCCCCACAGGACCTTGTCGCCGATCGCGCACTCGATGTACGAGGCGGCCTGCGCCGAGGCTCCCTCGCTCATCGTGTGCTCCTGGTAGTCGAGGAGACGGACGTCGATGCCGATGGACTCCAGGGCGTTGAAGAAGGCCGAGATCGGACCGTTGCCCGAGCCGGACAGGACGGTGTCCTCGCCGTCGACGACCGCTTCCACGGTGAGGGTGTCCACGCCGTCGGTGTCGGTGGTCGACTGCCCGTTGCGTACCTGGATGCGGCCCCACGGGTTCTCGGGGTTGGGCAGGTACTCGTCCTGGAAGGTCGCCCAGATGGCGCCGCCGGTGACCTCTCCGCCCTCGGCGTCCGTCTTCGCCTGGATGATCCGCGAGAACTCGATCTGCATCCGGCGCGGCAGGTCCAGCTTGTGGTCGTTCTTCAGGACGTAGGCGATACCGCCCTTGCCGGACTGCGAGTTGACCCGGATGACGGCCTCGTAGGAGCGGCCGACGTCCTTCGGGTCGATCGGCAGGTACGGCACGGCCCACTCGATGTCGTCCACGGTGACGCCCTTGGCGGCGGCGTCGGCCTCCATCGCGTCGAAGCCCTTCTTGATGGCGTCCTGGTGGGAGCCGGAGAAGGACGTGTAGACCAGGTCGCCCACGTACGGGTGGCGCGGGTGGACCTCCATCTGGTTGCAGTACTCCCACGTACGACGGATCTCGTCGATGTCGGAGAAGTCGATCTGCGGGTCGACGCCCTGCGAGAAGAGGTTCATGCCCAGGGTGACCAGGTCGACGTTGCCGGTGCGCTCGCCCTGGCCGAACAGGCAGCCCTCGACGCGGTCGGCGCCGGCCATCAGCGCCAGCTCGGCGGCGGCGACGGCCGTACCGCGGTCGTTGTGCGGGTGGACGGAGATGACGACGTGCTCGCGGCGGGAGACGTTGCGGCTCATCCACTCGAAGCGGTCGGCGTGGGTGGAGGGCGTCGAGCGCTCGACGGTGGCCGGCAGGTTCAGGATGATCTCCCGGCCGGGGCCGGGCTGGTAGACGTCCATCACCGCCTCGCAGACCTCCAGCGCGAAGTCCAGTTCGGTGTCGGTGAAGATCTCCGGGCTGTACTGGTAGCCGAACTCGGTCTCCGGGCCCAGCAGCTTCTCCGCGTACTCCATGACCAGGCGGGTGCCGTCCACGGCGATCTGCTTGATGTCGTCCCTGGAGCCGCGGAACACGACCCGGCGGAAGACCGGCGCGGTCGCGTTGTAGAGGTGGACGGTGGCGCGCCTGGCGCCCTTCAGGGACTCCACGGTCCGCTCGATCAGGTCCTCGCGGGCCTGGGTCAGCACGGAGATCGTGACGTCGTCCGGGATCGCGCCCTCTTCCTCGATGATCGAGCGCACGAAGTCGAAGTCGGTCTGGCCGGAGGCCGGGAAGCCGACCTCGATCTCCTTGTAGCCCATCTTGACCAGCTGGTCGAACATCCGGCGCTTGCGCTCGGGCGACATCGGGTCGATCAGGGCCTGGTTGCCGTCACGCAGGTCGGTGGAGAGCCAGCGGGGGGCGACGGTGATCCGCCGGCCGGGCCAGGTGCGGTCGGGGATGTCGACCTGCTCGTACTGCCCGTACTTGTGGATCGGCATGGAACTGGGCTGCTGGCGGTTCGCCATGATGCGGTGGCTCCTCAGGGTGTCCGACAAGGACGGCCGACGCATTGCCAAGCTCCGCGGGGAGGGAGTCGGCCTCGACTACAGGCCCTCGCCGCGGCAGCTAAGGAGAAGCAGCCCGAAACGCATAGTGCTCCGCACTTTAGCCGAGCCCCACGGGGCGCGTGGGCCTGTTCCAGTATGCGGGACCGGGCGGACGAACCGGACGAAAAGTGCCGTATACCACTCACCGGCACACCTCAGGGCTGTTTGTCAGCGTATTTCACCAATCATGGTGGCCGGTGGTGACAGGGGGGTCACGCGGTGCGAAGGTGCCGGGCATGACGACTCACGGGGGCCTCGAGCCCGTCTTCTGCACCGTCGTTCCGCCCCATGTCCTCGACCGCCTGGCGCGCAGCGACGACCCCGCACTCTCCGGACCCGCCCGGCGCACCCTGGTGCGCGACAGCGAGCTGCGCTCCCGGCGCCGCGTGACCAGCGAGTTCCGCCTCGCCGCCGCCCCGGCGGCGAAGGCACCGTCGGACCAGCCGCTGCGCACTGTGTACGACGCCGGGCACGGCACGGACCTGCCGGGCACCAAGGTCCGCGGCGAGGGCGAGGACCCGGGCCAGGACGCCACGGTGAACCGCGCCTACGCGGGCCTCGGCGCCACCTTCGAGCACTTCCTCAAGGCCTACGGCCGCCACTCGATCGACGGCGACGGCCTGCCCCTGGACGCCACCGTCCACTACGACCAGGACTACAACAACGCCTTCTGGAACGGCGAGCAGATGGTGTTCGGCGACGGCGACGGCGAGATCTTCGTCGACTTCACCAGCTCCATCGACGTGATCGGCCACGAACTGACCCACGGCGTCACCCAGTACACGGCGAACCTCACCTACTACGGCCAGCCGGGCGCCCTCAACGAGTCGATGTCCGACGTCTTCGGCGCGCTCATCAAGCAGTACACGCTGAGCCAGACCGCCGCCGAGGCCGACTGGCTGATCGGCGCCGAACTGCTCGCCCCGAGCGTGACCGGCCAGGCACTGCGCTCCATGAAGGCCCCCGGCACCGCGTACGACGACGACGTGCTCGGCAAGGACCCGCAGCCCGCGACCATGGACGACTACGTCCGCACCGGCCGCGACAACGGCGGCGTCCACATCAACTCGGGCATCCCCAACCACGCGTTCTACCTGGCCGCCACCGCACTCGGCGGCTTCGCCTGGGAGAAGGCGGGCCAGATCTGGTACGACGTGCTGACCGGTGGCGAGCTGACGGAGAAGGCGTTCTTCACCGACTTCGCGAAGCTCACCGTGAAGGCCGCGCGGGAGCGCTTCGGCGACGGCGGCGAGGAGTTCCAGGCCGTGGAGAAGGCGTGGGAGCGGGTGGGGGTGCGGATCCTGTAGATCCGTACTAGACACGGTCCCATGCGCATTCATGTGAGACGCACGGGCGGGTTCGCGGGCATCGAGCGCGCCGCCGAGGTGGACACCTCGGGGCGGCCCGATGCCCACGAATGGCACGCCCTGGCCGAGAAGGCGGTCGCCGCCGGCCGGGGCACGCCACCGGTCGGCGTGCCGGACGGCTTCAGCTACCGGCTCACGGTGGACGGGACCACGGTGTACTGCTCGGACCCCCGGCTGACGGAGGAGCAGCGGAAGCTGATCTCGAAGGTCCTCAGGGAAGGCGCGTGACCGCTCTCGCGGAGGCGCGTAACTCGTTGTTCCCGCCTGCCCGTTGACTTCCTTACCCGCGAGTACGGATGATCCGGCGCATGGCGATCAACCCGATACCCCAGTTCCCGGACGGCTTCCTGTGGGGCGTCTCGACCTCGGCCCATCAGATCGAGGGTGCGGCGGACGCGCGCGAGCCGTCCGTCTGGGACGCCTTCACCGCCGAACCGGGCCGGATCAAGGACGGCTCCACGGCCGCCGTGGCCTGCGACCACTACCACCGCTACGGCGAGGACGTGGCGCTCCTGGCCGGCCTCGGCGTGGACGCCTACCGCTTCTCGGTCTCGTGGCCGCGCGTCCTGTCGAAGGGCGGCCTCGACTTCTACGACCGTCTGGTCGACGAGGTCTGCGCGGCCGGCGTCCGCCCGGTCCCGACCCTCTTCCACTGGGACCTGCCGCTGGCCTTCCAGGAGGCGGGCGGCTGGCTGGAGCGGGACACGGCCTCCCGATTCACCGAGTACGTGTCGGTCGTGGCCGACCGCCTCGGCGACCGCGTCAAGAAGTGGATCACCGTCAACGAGCCCGCCGAACACACCCTGCTGGGCCACGCCCTGGGCACCCATGCCCCCGGCCGGCAGCTCATGTTCGACGCGCTTCCCGCCGCCCACCACCAGCTCCTCGCCCACGGCCTCGCCGTCCAGGCGCTGCGGGCCGCCGGCGCCCGGGACATCGGCATCGCCAACTCCCACGGGCCCACCTGGCCCGCCTCGCAGGAACCCGCCGACCTGGAGGCCGCCGCCTTCTACGACGTGCTGCTGAACCGCCTCTTCGCGGACCCGCTCCTGCTCGGCGAATACCCCGCAGGACTCGGCGAGTTGATGCCCGGCGACGTGGCGTCCGACCTCAAGGTCATCGCGGAACCCCTCGACTTCTACGGGATCAACTACTACGCCCCCACCCGCGTCGGCGCCCCGCAGGGCACCGAGATCGAGTTCGGCGGGGTGCGTATCCCGGCCGAACTCCCCTTCACCGTGCGGCAGATCGAGAACGTCCCGGTCACCGACTTCGGCTGGCCGGTGGTGCCGGAAGGCCTCACGGAACTGCTCACCGGCTTCAGGGAGCGCTACGGCGACCGTCTCCCGCCGGTCGTCATCACCGAGAACGGGTGCAGCTACCCCGGCATCGACGACCAGGACCGCATCGCCTACCTCGACGGCCATCTGCGCGCGCTACACCGGGCGGTGGAGGCGGGCGTGGACGTGCGCGGCTACTTCGTGTGGTCGCTGCTGGACAACTTCGAGTGGGCGGAGGGCTACGAACGCCGCTTCGGCCTGGTCCACGTGGACTTCTCCGACCCCGGCGTCCTGAAGCGCACGCCCAAGGCGTCGTACGCGTGGCTGCGGGAGGTCCTGCGGGACCAGAGGTGAGGGAAGGGGTGGAGGTCAGCCGACCCCCACCCCGACACACGAACCCCTAGAACCCCTAGAACCCCAGCTTGCGCAGTTGCTTCGGGTCCCGCTGCCAGTCCTTCGCGACCTTCACGTGCAGGTCCAGGAAGACGGCTGTTCCGAGGAGTGCCTCGATCTGTTTGCGGGACTTGATGCCGACGTCCTTGAGGCGCTTGCCCTGCGGGCCGATGATGATGCCCTTCTGGCTGTTGCGCTCGATGTAGATGTTCGCGTGGATGTCGAGGAGCGGCTTGTCGGCGGGGCGGTCCTCGCGGGGGAGCATCTCCTCCACGACGACGGCGATGGAGTGCGGCAGCTCGTCGCGGACGCCCTCCAGCGCCGCCTCGCGGATCAGCTCGGCGACCATCACCTGCTCGGGCTCGTCCGTCAGGTCGCCCTCGGGATACAGCGGCGGGCTCTCCGGCAGCATCGGGACGAGCAGGTCGGCGAGCAGCTGGACCTGCTGGTCCCCGACTGCGGAGACGGGCACGATCTCGGCCCACTCGAAGCCCAGCTCCTTGCCGAGCTGGTCGATCGCGATGAGCTGCTCGGCGAGCGCCTTGGAGTCCACGAGGTCGGTCTTGGTCACGACCGCGACCTTCGGCGTCCGTTTGATCCCGGCCAGTTCCTTGGCGATGAACCGGTCGCCGGGGCCCAGTTTCTCGTTGGCGGGCAGGCAGAAGCCGATGACGTCGGCCTCGGCCCAGGTGGTGCGTACGACGTCGTTCAGCCGCTCGCCCAGCAGGGTGCGCGGCTTGTGGAGCCCGGGGGTGTCCACGAGGATCAGCTGCGCGTCCGGCCGGTGCACAATGCCCCGGACCGTGTGCCGGGTGGTCTGGGGACGGTTGGAGGTGATGGCCACCTTCGTCCCGACCAGAGCGTTCGTGAGGGTGGACTTGCCCGCGTTGGGGCGGCCGACGAAGCAGGCGAAGCCGGCCCGGTGGGTGGCCTCGGCCGGCTGTTCGGATGACTGGGTACGAACGCTCATGCCGCCCATTCTCCCTGATCCACGAAGCCCTGCCGTACAACCGCCCGAGAGCACCCCCGGACGTGAGTTTCCAGAAACCCGTACGCAATGAAACGTCATGGAAACACACCCGTACGCGACCGGAAACGCATGCCCGTGAACCTCTGACGAGCCCCCACACCGTTGGAGACGACCGTGACGCCCGTGACCCTCGCCGCCGCACAGATCGACACCGGCGACACCGCCTGGCTGCTCGCCGCCACCGCCCTCGTCCTGCTGATGACGCCGGGCCTCGCCCTGTTCTACGGCGGCATGGTCCGCACGAAGAGCGTCCTCAACATGCTGATGATGAGCTTCGTGTCGATCGCGCTGGTCACCGTGGTGTGGCTGGCCGCCGGATACTCCCTCGCGTTCGGCCCGGACGCCGGAGGCGGACTCATCGGCACGCTGGAACACGCCGGGATGGCCGGTCTCGGCCCGGACAGCGTGCAGGGCACCGTGCCGACCCTGCTGTTCGCCACCTTCCAGCTCACCTTCGCGATCATCACGGCCGCCCTGATCAGC
Source organism: Streptomyces bobili (assembly GCF_002154575.1). Taxonomy (GTDB): domain Bacteria; phylum Actinomycetota; class Actinomycetes; order Streptomycetales; family Streptomycetaceae; genus Streptomyces; species Streptomyces bobili. The sequence goes on along the minus strand of NZ_MUBA01000122.1, from coordinate 8,818 downwards.
GGCGCGATCGCGGACCGCGCGAAATTCGGGGCCTGGCTGGTCTTCGTGCCCCTCTGGGCGCTCCTCGTATACGTTCCCGTCGCCCACTGGGTCTGGGGCCCGGACGGCTGGATCCTGAGCAGCCTCGGCGCCCTCGACTTCGCGGGCGGACTCCCGGTGGAGATCACCTCGGGCGCCTCGGGCCTGGCCCTGTGCCTGGTCCTCGGCCCGCGCCTCGGATTCAAAAAAGACGCCATGCGCCCGCACAACCTGCCCATGGTCATGCTGGGCGCGGGCCTGCTCTGGTTCGGCTGGTTCGGCTTCAACGCGGGTTCGGCCCTCGGCGCCAACGGCCTCGCCGCCGCCGCCTTCCTCAACACCCTCACCGCCGGCTGCACCGGCCTGCTCGGCTGGCTCTTCGTCGAGCAGAAGCGCGACGGCCACCCCACCACCCTGGGCGCCGCCTCCGGCGCGGTCGCGGGCCTGGTCGCGATCACCCCGTCCTGCGGCTCGGTCTCGCTCCTCGGCGCCCTGGTCGTCGGCCTCGCCGCCGGCGTCGTCTGCTCCTACGCCGTCGGCTGGAAGTTCAGGCTCAACTACGACGACTCCCTCGACGTCGTCGGCGTCCACCTGGTCGGCGGGGTGATCGGCACCCTCCTCATCGGCGTCTTCGCCGTCGAGTCGATGACCGGCGGCCCCGAGGGCCTGCTGTACGGCGGCGGCCTCGCCCAGCTCGGCAAGCAGCTGGTGGCCGTCCTCGCCGTCGGCGCGTACGCCTTCCTCATGTCGTACGGCATCGCCAAGCTGCTCGACCGCACCCTCGGCTTCCGGGCGGACGAGGAGCACGAGCACACCGGCCTGGACCTTACGGTGCACGCCGAGACCGCATACGATCACGGCGTCCTGGGCCACGGCGCCCCGGTCGGCGCGTCCTCCGTCTCCTCCGCTCAGAAGGTCAAGCCCCAGGCATGAAGCTCATCACCGCGATCGTGAAGCCGTACCGCCTCGACGAGGTCAAGACCGCCCTCCAGGAACTGGGCGTGCACGGCCTGACCGTCACCGAGGCCAGCGGCTACGGCCGGCAGCGCGGCCACACCGAGGTGTACCGCGGGGCCGAGTACCAGGTCGATCTCGTGCCGAAGGTCCGGATCGAGGTCGTCGTCGAGGACGCCGACTCCGAGACCGTCATGGACGCGATCGTCAAGGCCGCGCGGACGGGGAAGATCGGCGACGGAAAGGTGTGGTCCGTGCCGGTCGAGACGGTCGTGCGGGTCCGGACCGGCGAGCGCGGCCCCGACGCGCTCTGACCAGCAGCACCCCGCCCACCAGGCCGGCGAGGAACGCCACCGCCACCACCAGCCAGGGCAGCGCGAGGAACGACGTGCTCGCCGACTCGCGGGTGTCCTTGGCGCTCGCGGTCAGCGTCACGTCCCCCCAGTCGAGCTGGGGCGCGTCCCGCCAGGCCTCGGTGAGCCGGACACGCTGGCCGGGCAGCAGCTCGGAGGGCACCGCGGTCAGGTCACGGGCCAGCAGCGTACGGCCGAAGAGGCCGCGGGCCCGTAGCTCCACCTTCGGATCGAGGGTGACGTTGCCCGTGTTGTGCAGCGTGTAGGAGATCGTCGCCGTGCTGTCGCCGAAGCCGGGGACGAGCGGCCGGTCGTGGCCGAAGCGGACGTCCTCGACGGCCAGCGCGGGCAGCGTCGGGCCGCCGACCTGGAGGTAGACGCGGGCGCCGACGGCCCGCCGCACACCGAGCGCGACCCCGCCGCCGGCCTGCTCCACGCGCTCGTCGAGCGCCACGATCGCGCCCGGATGGTCGCCCGGCTCGGCGTCCGCCGGCACCCGGATCGTGAACGGCACGGTGACGGACTTCCGGCCGGGCACGGTGACCCGGTCCTTCGCCGGCTTCGCCCACGCCCCGACCCCCCGCATCCGCTCCCCCGGCGTCCGTACGGCGAACCCGCCGTCCCGCGCGGTGTTGTAGGCGTCGGCGGCGTACAGCTTGAAGGTGAGGGGCCGGGCCGTCCTGTTGACGACGACGACCTTGTCCTCGATCGTCTGGCCCCGGTCGGCGGACACATAGAAGTACGGCCGCGCGGCGACGGCCGAGGAGACGGGCTGCACGGACCAGCTGCCGTTGTCGGCGGCACGGGCCGGGGCGGCGAGGAGGAGAGACAGAAGGAGCGGCAGGAGAAGGACGTACGGCTTGCGCATGGGTGCGGACCCCCGCGGACATCGGGCACGGCGGGGTGGTCGGGCGGGTGCGGACCCGCGTGCGAGGGTGCGCCCGGCCACCGGTGGACGTGGGTCAGGTGAGCGTCAGGGTCAGGACGCCGGCGTACGTGCCCGGAGGCGTGAACGCCGGTACGTCGAGGGAGAGCCGGGCATCGGCGGTGAACTCGCCGCCGGTGAGCGTGGCGTCGGGGGCGGAGGCCAGGGTCGCCCCCGCCGTGCCCACCACGCCCGCCGAACCGGCCCGGCAGGTGCTCGGGCTGCCCGCGTCGGTCGCGCACGCGGGTGTCCAGCTCAGCTTGCCGGCGTCGATCTTGGCGCCGGGTCCGGTGAAGTCGGTGACCTTGCCGGTCAGCGACCAGCCGGCGGGACCGCCGCGGAAGTCCTTGACCGTCACCGTCTTCAGGGTGCCGGTCGAGGCGCCGCCGGTCCCGAAGTCGACCGCCGACAGCTGGACGGCGTCCCCGGCCTGCGCCATCGACAGGGTGCCCGCCTTCACGGTCGTCGTCAGCTTCTGACTCCCGTCCGGTACGGGCGTGTCGTCGAGGACGACGTAGGCGACGGGCCCGGCGCCCTTGTCCGCGCTCCACGCGCCGCCCTCGTACGCCACCACCCCGGTCGTGGTGCGGTCGGCGACGGCGAGGGAGCCGCTGAAGCCGCCCTGCGCGTTCGCGGTCACGGTGGCCGTGTCCGCGGTCTGGGCGCTCCCGGAGCGTCCGGCGAGGGTGACGGTGGCGCCCGGTGTGAAGTCGCTGCCCGTGACGGTCACCGCGGCACCCGGCGCGCCGGAGGCCGAACCGAGCGAGATGGCGCGGGTGTTGGCGGGCGGGTTGTCCCCCGCCGTGATCGTCTCGGACACCGGCGCGGGCGGAGCGGTCACCGTGCAGGGGGTGTCCAGCTCCAGGATGTAGCTGGTGTGGATGTTGTAGTCGCCGGGCGACAGGGTGATCGCGCCGGGTGCGGTGACGGTGAAGGTGCCGGTCATGGAGAACGACGGGAAGGGGCCCTTGCCGGGCACCGGGTCGTTCTTCTTCGGCCCCGCGACGGTGACGCCGCCGGTCTGCGCCCCGCCCAGGGCGACCATGCCGGTGGGCGTCATGATGTCGGCCGGCAGGGCCAGGTCGGTGGGGTTGCTCGCGGCGGGCTTGACCACCGTGTACGTCACGGTGACCGTGTCGCCGACCTGGGGGGTGGCGTCGTCCACCGTGATCTTCCCGGTGGTGGTGCCGTCGATCGGCGGGATGCCGGCGATGGGCGGCGGGACGCAGTGCGTCGGGAAGTCCACGTCCACCGCCGCGGCGACGGCGGCGGGTGCCGCCAGCGCTCCGCCCGCGGTGACCGCGAGCGCGGTCGCCCCGAGCAGCGCGGTCCAGTGCCGTCTGCGGGATCTTCGGGAACTCTGGGGTGTCGGACCCATGGGTGCCCCCTCCTGAGGGATGCGGGCGCAGCGGCTCGTCTGCGCCGACAGAGGGCATTGAGAAGGGGATCGCGCGAGAAGTCAATGGACTCGGCAGTCTCCACTGACGAACCGTCAGTTTCCTTGTCCCGTAAGGAAACTGACGGCTCCATGGCACTGTTCACTACTGCGCTCAGTCGAACACGAACGGTCCCGGCGACTGCGGCCCGGTCGCCGTGCACGTGACGGTGATCCCGAAGACGACCATCTTCAGGGAGCCCTGATAGAGGTCCAGCCCGTCACCGGCGGCCACGGTCCCGCCGAGCGGTCCGACCACGATCGGGTCCCCGACGGCCATGGCCGGGTTCACGGTGCCGGTGAAGACCCTGGCGGACCCGGTCGAGTTCGCCATCGTGAGCGTGGAGGTGATGCTGTTCGCGCCGATCGCGATCGGCGCGGTGATCGCGGTGGACGACAGCTTCAGGGTGGCGGAGGTGCCGCTCTGGGTGGCCGTGAGGGTGGCCGCACCCCCGCCGAACAGACCGCAGTTCGCGGTGACGGTCGCCGTCGTCGGAGTGACGGCGGCGGCAGAGGGTGCGAGCGCCAGCCCGGTGACCGCGAGGGTCCCCGCCAGCAGTGCCGCACCTGATCCGATTCGCTTGCCTCTCATGGAGTTTCCGGCTCCTTCCCGGATGTGGGGAGACGGACGGCCGACGCGGAACGGGTGGGTGCGGTCACCGGTGCCGAGGGGGAGTGCATCTGACGGTCCGTCGGGTTTTCCGGTTCCATTGACCCGTGGCGACGGACGAACGACAAGGTTGAATTCCGGCCTACCTGCGTGCCGGGCGGCTCAGCCGGCGGAGACGGCCGCCCGGACGACACCGTCGGGCCCGGCCACCAGCAGCGGGGTCCCCGGCCCGCCGAGGTCGGCGACAGCGGCGAGATCCGCCTCGGCGGCGGCCTCCGCGGCGGTCACCACCGCGGCCGCCTCCAACGACTCCGCCCCCGACGCCACCGCCATCGCCACCGCCGTCTGCACCGCGCTCAGCTTCAGCGAGGGCAGATCCACCGTCCCGGCGACATACGTACGTCCCGTCTCGTCCCGCACGGCGGCCCCCTCGGGCACCCCGTTGCGGGCCCGCGCCGAGCGGGCCAGGGTGACGATCTTGCGGTCCTCGGGGTCAAGCGCGTTGATGTCGGTCATGCCCCGAGCATACGAAGGGCTCTCAGGGCCGGTCGAGGCGGAGCCGTTCCGCCCGCGGCAGACCCGCCACGACCAGGTCGTAGGAGTCCTCCACCAGCTCCCGGACCAGCCGCTCCGGGAGGCCGCCGTCGACGGTCACCGTGTTCCAGTGCCGCTTGTTCATGTGATAGCCGGGGGCGATCAGAGCGGGGTGCTCCCCGCGCAGCCGGATCGCGTCCTCCGGGTCGCACTTGAGGTTCACCGTCAGCGGCTTCGCGTCCAGGTTCGTCAGCGCGAACAGCTTGCCGCCGACCTTGAACACCGAGATCTCCGGGCGGAACGGGAACTCCTCCACGACCGCCTCGAACGACAGGCAGAGACCGCGCAGCTCCTCGGGCGTCACGTCACTCCGCTTCCTCGGCCTTCGGCGGCTCCACCGGCTCCACCAGCACCGTCACGATCTTGTTCCGGCGGCCGGCGGCGGCCTCCGCGGTCAGCCGCAGGACGCGGCCGTCGGGCAGCTCGACGGTCGAGGAGGCCCCGGCGATCGGCACCCGGCCCAGCGCCTTCGCGAGCAGCCCGCCGACGGTCTCCACGTCCTCGTCGTCGTACTCCTCCAGCCCGTACAGCTCGCCGAGGTCGGTGATGTCGAGGCGCGCGGTGACCCGGAACCGGTCCTCGCCCAGTTCCTCGACGGGCGGCAGCTCACGGTCGTACTCGTCGGTGATCTCCCCGACGATCTCCTCGAGGATGTCCTCGATGGTGACGATGCCCGCGGTGCCGCCGTACTCGTCGATGACGACGGCCACGTGGTTGCGCTCCTGCTGCATCTCGCGGAGCAGGTCGCCGGCGTTCTTGGTGTCGGGGACGAACGTGGCGGGCCGCATCGCCGTCGACACCAGGTCACCCTCCGCGTCCCGGCTGATGTGCGTCCTGCGGACCAGGTCCTTGAGATACACGACCCCGACGATGTCGTCCTCGCTCTCCCCGGTGACGGGTATCCGGGAGAAGCCGGAGCGCAGGGCGAGGGTGAGGGCCTGGCGGATCGTCTTGTACCGCTCGATGACGACCAGGTCGGTGCGCGGGACCATCACCTCGCGCACCAGCGTGTCGCCCAACTCGAAGACCGAGTGCACCATCCGGCGCTCGTCGTCCTCGATCAGCGACTCCTTCTCCGCGAGGTCGACCAGCGCGCGCAGCTCCGCCTCGGAGGCGAACGGGCCGCGCCGGAAGCCCTTGCCGGGCGTGAGCGCGTTGCCGATGAGGATCAGCAGCGACGGGATCGGGCCCATGATCCGCGCCAGCGGCAGCAGCACGTACGCCGCCGCCGTCGCCGTGTTCAGCGGGTGCTGGCGGCCGATGGTGCGCGGCGAGACGCCCACCGCGACGTACGACACCAGGACCATCACGCCGATCGCGGCCAGCAGCGCGGGCGCCGTGCCCTCGATCGACTTCAGGCAGGCGTAGGTGACCAGCGCCGCCGCCGCCATCTCGCAGACGACCCGGACCAGCAGCGCCACGTTGAGATAGCGGGTCGGGTCGGCCGCGACCTGCGCGAGTTTCGCGCTGCCGCGCCGCCCGGAGCGGACGGATTCCTCCGCGCGGAAGCTGGAGACCCGCGCGAGGCCCGCCTCCGCGCAGGCGGCGAGCCAGGCGACGACGACCAGGGCGATCGCGCCGGAGACGAGGGGGAGGCTCATGACACGGTCGGGGCGGGGGACGGGCCGGTCATGCCCTTCTCCGCACGCCAGCCGTCCACGATGGCCGCCTGGAGACCGAACATCTCGGCCTTCTCGTCGGGCTCCTCGTGGTCGTAACCCAGCAGGTGCAGCACTCCGTGGACGGCGAGCAGCTGCAGCTCCTCGTCCATGGAGTGCTTCGTCGGCGCTTCGTCCCCCTGCTTCTTGGCGACCTCGGGGCACAGCACGATGTCACCGAGGAGGCCCTGCGGGGGCTCGTCGTCGTCCTTCGACGGCGGACGCAGCTCGTCCATCGGGAAGGACATGACGTCCGTCGGCCCCGGCAGGTCCATCCACTGGATGTGCAACTGCTCCATGGCGTCGGCGTCCACCACGATCACCGACAGCTCGGAGAGCGGGTGGATGCGCATCCGTGCCAGGGCGTAGCGGGCGATGTCGAGGATCGCCTGCTCGTCGACCTCGGTTCCGGACTCGTTGTTGACGTCGATCGACATGGTGGTGCTGGTCTACTTCCGCTTGTTACGGCCCTTGTGGGTGCCGTTCTCCGTACCGTTCTCGTTGTCGTACTTCTCGTACGCGTCGACGATACGGCCGACCAGCTTGTGCCGTACGACATCGTGGGACGTGAGCCGCGAGAAGTGGACGTCGTCGAGGCCCTCCAGGATGTCCTGGACCTGGCGCAGGCCGGACTTGGTGCCGCTCGGCAGGTCGACCTGGGTGATGTCACCCGTGACGACGACCTTCGAGTCGAAGCCGAGCCTCGTCAGGAACATCTTCATCTGCTCGGCGCTCGTGTTCTGAGCCTCGTCCAGGATGATGAACGCGTCATTGAGCGTGCGACCGCGCATGTACGCCAGCGGCGCCACCTCGATCGTCCCCGAGGCCATCAGCTTCGGGATCGAGTCCGGGTCCAGCATGTCGTGCAGCGCGTCGTACAGCGGGCGCAGGTACGGGTCGATCTTCTCGTAGAGGGTGCCGGGCAGGAAGCCCAGGCGCTCGCCCGCCTCGACCGCCGGGCGGGTCAGGATGATGCGGTTGACCTGCTTCGACTGGAGGGCCTGGACCGCCTTGGCCATCGCCAGATAGGTCTTGCCGGTACCGGCCGGGCCGATGCCGAAGACGATCGTGTGCTTGTCGATCGCGTCGACGTACCGCTTCTGGTTGAGGGTCTTGGGGCGGATGGTGCGACCGCGCGACGACAGGATGTTCTGCGTCAGTACCTCGGCCGGGGTCTCCGGGCCGTCGCCCGTCCCGTTCTCACTCACCCGCAACATGGCGATCGAGCGTTCCACTGCGTCCTCCGTCATCGGCTGCCCGGTGCGGAGCACCAGCATCATCTCGTCGAACAGGCGCTGGATCATGGCGACTTCTCGCGGGCCGCCGACCACGCTGATCTCATTGCCCCGGACATGGATGTCGGCCGCCGGGAAGGCCGTCTCGATCACGCGCAGAAGGGAATCTCCGGACCCCAGCACGGTCACCATGGGGTGCTGGGCGGGAACGGTGAACTGTGCTCTCGCCTCGCCCTGCGCGGGCGTGTGAGCTGTCGGTGTCTGAGTCATAGGCCGGCCCGAAGGCCTCTACGTCCTCCCGGATGCGTCTCCCCTGCCACGAGGGCAGCCTGGCGATTTCCAGAGTACGCCAGGGGGCTGATATCGCCGTAAGGGTTTTCGAACAGCGCAGGGCTCAGGCCGAGCGGCCGAAACCGATCGTCGGGACCGCCCTGAGGCGAGGGCACGGGGTGGCCTCCTGGGTGGGGAGCAGATCCTCCAGGAACGCGTACCGGCGCAGCGCCTCCGGGTTCTGGCCCTTCACCGACTGCACGCGGCGCCACCACTCGGCGACCTCCGACCAGCCCGGCGCGGACAGCGAGCCGCCGAACTCCTGCACCGACAGCGCGGCGGTCAGGCCGGCGAACGCCAGCCGGTCCGCGAGCGGCCAGTCCGCCAGCGTGCCCGTGACGAAGCCGGCCACGAAGACGTCCCCGGCGCCCGTCGGGTCGAGTGCCTCGACGGCGATCGCGGGGACCTCCGCCGTCTCGCCCGTGCGGCCGTCCACCGCGTACGCGCCCTCCGCGCCGAGGGTGACCACGGCGAGCGGTACGTACTCGGTCAACGCGTGGGCAGCGGCGCGCGGGCAGCCTGCGCCCGTGTAGCGCATGGCCTCCTGCGCGTTAGGCAGGAACGCCTCGCAGTGCTCCAGGTCGGCCAGGCCCGCCAGGTCCCAGGCGCCCGTGTCGTCCCAGCCGACGTCCGCGAAGACGCGGGTCCCGCGGCTCGCCGCCTGCGCGATCCAGGGTGCCCGCTTGCCGGGGACCAGCGAGGCGAC
>NZ_MUBA01000121.1 GCF_002154575.1 Streptomyces bobili | reverse complement strand
GCGCCGACCCCGCCCGGCCCGTGCTGACCGTCCGCGACCTGACCGCCGCGCACGGCACCACCACCGTGCTGCGCGCCCCGCACCTCACCCTCGGCGCCGGTGTCCTGGGGCGGGTCGGCCCGGTGTTCGTCGAGGAGCCTGCGGGTCCATTCGTGCCGGGGTGCGAGCCACAGCCGTTCGGCCGGTCCCGACTCCACGACCTTGCCCGCGCGCATCACGAGAACCTCGTCGGCGAGGGCGCGCACCACGTCCAGGTCGTGGCTGAGCAGGACGACCGCGATTCCCGTGGCCGCGACCGCCGCCAGCTGCTCGACGATGCGGCTCTTGGTCAAGGCGTCCTGGCCGGTGGTGGGTTCGTCGGCGACGACGACGCGGGCGCCGAGCAGCAGGGCCTGGGCGAGCACGACGCGCTGCTGCTGGCCACCGGAGAGCTGATGCGGGTAGCGGCGCAACAGTGCCTCGCCGTCGGCGAGTTGGGCGTCGCTCAGGGCCCGCAGGACCAGTTCGCGGGCGGCCGTACGGCGTTCCGCGCGCGGCAGGTGACGTACCTGGGGGCGGGCGATGTCGTGGAGGAGGGCGCTGACGCGGCGGGCCGGGTTGAGGACGGCGGCGGGGTGCTGGGGCACGTATCCGACCGGCCCGTCGCCGGGGCGGTGCACCTCCCCCGTGACGCGGGCGCCGGGCGGGTACTCACCCAGGAGTGCGAGGCCGGTCGTGGTCTTGCCACTGCCGGACGCCCCGACCAGGGCGGTCACCCGGCCGGCCGGCACCCGCAGGTTCACGCCGTCGACGACGGCCCGTCCGTCGATCTCGACGCGCAGCTCGCGGATCTCCGCCGCGAGGGCGCTCTCGCCGGTCCTCGGCGCCGGCTGGTGGCTCACGGTCGTCGTCCCTTCCGTCGCGGGGTCTTCTCCAGGGCGGCGTCGAAGACGAGGTTCGTGCCGGTCGTCAGGGCCACGATCAGCAGGGCGGGCACCACCACCGCCCAGGGCTGCACGAACAGTCCGGTGCGGTTGCGGTCGACCATGACCGCCCAGTCGGCGGCGTCCGGTGCGACTCCCACGCCGAGGAAGGCGGCCGTGGACACCAGGTAGAGCACACCGGTCAGCCGGATCCCGGCGTCGGCGGCGAGGGTGCGCAGGGTGGCCCGGCCGACGTAGCCCACGGCGATCCGCCACCAGCTCTCGCCCTGCATGCGCAGCGCCTCGACCGCCGGACGGGCGGCGGCCTCGCCCGCCGCCGCCCGCACGATCCGGGCCGCGTCGGGCACGTTCACCAGCGCGACGAGCAGGGCGAGCCCGGCCGCGCCCGGCGAGAACACGGACGCCACGAGCAGGATCAGCAGCAGCGACGGTACGGCGAGCAGCACGTCCAGCGGCCGCATCAGCAGCTCCTCCAGACGCCGTACGTGGGTGAGCGCGGCGGTCAGTCCCACCGGCAGCGCGACCAGGTAGGCCAGGGCGGTCGCGGCGAGGGCGGTCAGCACGACCGTACGGCCGCCGAGCAGGATCTGCCGCCAGACGTCGCGGCCGACGAAGTCGGTGCCGAGCGGCGGGTGACCGTCGCCGAGGGCGAAGGACAGGGAGCGGGGGCCGGGTTCGCCGGCGAACACGGGGCCCAGAAGGGCGAGTGCGAGCGGGACGGCGACGACCGTGAGGCCGAGGGCGAAGCGGCGGCGGGTCACGCGGCCACCTCCGCGCGGGGCGTCAGCCGGTGCGCGACCAGGTCCGCGCCCAGGTTGAGGAGGACGGTCAGCACCCCGAAGACCACGGCCAGCCCCTGCACGACCGGTACGTCCCGTTCGGCGACGGCGTTGAGCAGGACCGTGCCGAGGCCCGGAATGACGAACAGCGCCTCGACGACGATGACCCCGCACAGCAGCCAGTCGGCGGTGCGGGCCAGTTGCTGGACCGCCGGGGCGAGGGCGTTGGGAAGGGCGTGGGCGTAGCGGACACGGGCGCCGGGGAGGCCGCAGCGGCGGGCGTGGACGGCGTAGGGCGCGGCGAGGGCGTCGACCATGCCGGCCCGGACCAGGCGGGACAGCGAGCAGACCGGCCGGGAGAGCAGGACCAGCACGGGCAGGACCAGGGCGGCCGGGTGGCCGAGCAGGTCGGTGCCGTAGCCGACGGCGGTCGGCGGCAGCCAGGCCAGTTTCAGCGCGACGACGGTCACCAGCAGGACCCCGAGGGCGAACTCGGGGACGGCGTACACGGCGAGGGTGACGGAGCTGACCAGCCGGTCCACGAGCCGTCCCTCGTGGCGGGCGGCGAGAACGCCCAGGCCGAGGCCGAGCGGGACGAGCAGCGCCAGGGTGAGGGAGGCCAGCAGGAGGGTCGGGCCGAAGCCGTCGCCGAGGTACTGCGACACCGGGCGGCCGGAGGCCAGGGAGGTGCCGAGGTCACCGTGCGTCAGACCCGCGGCCCAGTCCGCGAGCCGCTCGTACGCGGGCCGGTCGAGGTCCATCGCCTCGCGGATGGCGGCGATGCGCGCCGGGTCGGGCTGGTCGCCGGCCAGGGCGACGGCGGCGTCGCCCGGCAGCGCCTCGGTGAGCGCGAAGACCAGCAGCACGACGGCGACGGTCTGCGCGGCGCCGAGGAGCAGCCGCCGGGCGACGAACGAGCGCAGGCCACTCGTCCTCGGGCTCTTGGTCACGCCAGCCAGACCTTGTCGAAGCGGGCCCAGTCGAGCGTGTTGGCGGGCGCCTCGGTCTCGACTCCCTTCACCGCACGGGCCGTTCCGATGATCCAGTCGGCGAACCCCCAGATCAGGAAGCCGCCCTCGGCGTACAGGCGGCGCTGCATGCGCTCGTAGACGGCGGCCCGTCCTGCCTTGTCACGGGTGGCCTGCGCCTGCTGGTAGAGGGCGTCGAAGTCCTTGTGCTGCCACTTGGTGGCGTTGGTGGTGGAGTCGGTGAGCAGGCGCTGCGAGATGTGCGCCTCGATGGGCATGGCGCCGGAGCGGTAGCAGCACAGGGTGCCGCTGTCGAGGATGTCCTTCCAGTAGGAGTCCTTGCTGCCCACCTTCACGTCGACGGTGACGCCGGCCTTGGCTGCCTGGTCGCGGAAGATGCCTGCGGCCTCGGTGAATCCGGCGGCGACGGCCGAGGTGTCCAGGGTGACCTTCAGTTTCTCGGCACCGGCCTGCTTCAGCAGGGCGCGGGCCCTGTCGAGGTCCTGGGCGCGCTGCGGGAGGCCGTCGGCGTAGTACTCGTATCCCTTGCCGAACAGGTCGTTGCCGACGACGCCCGCGCCGGACAGGGCGCCGTCGACGAGTTCCTGGCGGTCGGCGATGAGGAAGAACGCCTCGCGGACCCGCTTGTCGTCGAAGGGGGCGCGGTCGGTCTTCATGCAGAAGGCCTGCATGGCGCTGCCGCGCAGCCGCACGATCTCGATCTGCCCCTTGCCCTCGTGGGCGCGGGCGGTCGTCGGCGCGAGTTCGTGGGCGTACTCGATCTGGCCGCCGAGGAGGGCGTTGACGCGGGCCGACTCCTCGTTGACGACGACGAGTTCCAGCTCGTCGAGGTGCGGGGCGCCGTCCCAGTAGGCGTCGTTGCGGCGGAAGACGGCCGAGCGGCCCGGCGCGAAGGAGACGAACCGGAAGGGCCCGGAGCCGATCGGCTTCCTGTCGAAGTCGGTGGCGTTCTCGGGGACGACGTACGCGCCGAACGCGGCGAGCACGTTGGGGAATTCTGCTGTCGGCCGCTTGAGTACGAACTCGATGACCCGGTCGCCGGTGGCGCGGCTCGCGTCGAGGTCGATGGGCTCCAGCGACGCCTTCGCGCGGTACGCCTGCTTCGGGTCGGCGATACGGCGGTAGCTGTACAGGACGTCCCTGGCGGTGACCGGCCTGCCGTCGTGGAAGGTGGCCTGGCGCAGGGTGACCTTCCAGCGGGCGAGGGTCTTGTCGGGCTCCCACGAGGCGGCGAGCCGGGGCTGCGCGGAGAGGTCGGCGCCGAAGTCGGCGAGCTTGTCGTAGAGGGCCTTGGCGCGGGCGGCGTCGGCGAACAGGTTGGCCAGGTGCGGGTCGAGGGTCTCGCTCGCGCCACCGCCGGCGAACGCGGCGCGCAGCCGCCCGCCCTTGGCGGGCTTGCCGTCGCCGCTGTCGGCCGGGTCGTCGCCGGTGCCGTTGCCGTTGCCGCAGCCGACGAGGGCGAGGGCGGCGGCCCCGGTGCCGGCGGCGAGGAAGCCGCGTCGGCGCAGGCCGGAGAAACGTTCGTCATGCATGGCTGTTCCTTGGGGTGGAGTCGACAGGAGCGTGGGTGGATCAGGGGGTGGTGGTCAGGCGGGCCACGAGGTGCAGGCGGTCCCCGTCGGCAGTGACGCCGGGCGCATCGCCTTCCCGCCAAGGGGGTTCGGTGCGCGGACCGGGGCCGTCGTGGAGTTCGAGGACCTCGAAGCCGTGCGCGCCGAGGAAGTGCCGCAGCTCCTGCGGGAACAACAGCCGCCAGGCGGAGTGCTGTTCGACCGGTGGCGTGCCGTCGTCGGCGGTCCATACGCGGATACGGCGCAGGAGTTGGGCGCCGTGGTCGACGTACAGATTCGTGGCCGAGCGGTAGTTGACGCCCCGCCAGGTGAACGCGTCGACCTTCGGGGTGTCCAGGAGGTCCGTACGGCCCAGGAGGTAGGCGCCGTTGCGCATCTCCGCGACCAGCAGTCCGCCGGGCGTGAGGGCGTGGCGGCAGGAGGCGAGGAAGCCGTCGAGCTGGTCGTTGGTGTGGCAGTACAGCAGGGAGCTGTCGAGGCAGACCACCGCGTCGAAGGCGGCCCGGCCGAGGTCGAAGCCGTGCAGGTCGGCCCGGAGGTAGGCGGGTCCCCGGTGGTGGGCGCGGGCGTGGCCGAGCATCGCCTCGGAGAGGTCGGCGCCGGTCACCGTACGGCCGGCGCGGTGCAGGTGGGCGGCGTCGCGGCCGGTGCCGCAGCCGATGTCGAGGACGCGCGGACCGGCGTCGTGCCGGCGCAGGCGGTCCTCGGCCCAGCGTCCGGCGAGCCGGTCGGGGTCGGGGAACCGGGCCTCGTAGAGGGCGGGGTTGTCGGTGAGGAGGTTGCCGTCGGCGTGGACGGTCACGCGTTGCTCCTCTCGTCGGCGGAGGCGGTGGAGCAGGAAGACGCGGAGGAGGTGGAGGCGGAGTTGGAGGCCGCGCAGGAGGTGGAGGTGGCGGACGCTCCCGAGGCGGCCTGGGCCGGCGAGCCCGTCAGGTCGGCCGGGGCCGTCAGGTCGGCCGGGCCCGCCGGATCGGCCCCCCGGCCCGCGGGCAGTGCCCCTCGCCTGTGCAGCCAGGCCACCCCGGCCGCCGAAGCGGGCCCGAACACGGCGCAGAACACCCACGGCAGCCACTCGGCGCCGGTTCCCTCGCCCGTGTCCATGGCCCAGCCGACGACCGTGTTGCCGAGGGCGGCGGCGACGCCCGAGACGGCGTAGAAGATCCCGAAGTAGGTGCCGGTCAGCTCGGGGCGGCCGAAGCCGGGGATCAGTTCCATGACGAACGGCGAGGCGATCATGACGCCGAGGTGCAGCAGCAGGGCGCCGAGCAGGACGGGCACGGCGACCAGCCATCCCTCGGACGACGATCCGGCCACCACCGCCGGGGGCAGGAACGCCAGGCCCATCAGCGTGAGTCCGGCGGCGATCCAACGGGCCCGGTGGCCGCGGGACTTCAGGGCCCGGGTGACGCGCAGCTGGAACGCCAGGTTGGCGAGTGTGCCGACGAGGAGGACGAGGCCTGCCGCGCCGTCCCAGCCGGTGGCCCGCCGGGCGCCGTCGGGCAGCAGCAGGTAGAGCTGGTTCTCCAGGGTGAACATGCCGACCATGGCGAGGGCGAAGCCGAGGAAGGCGCGGTTGCCGGCCACCTCGCGCCAGTCCGCGAGGACGCTCGCCTCGCTGGGCGGCACCTCGCGGGCGGGCAGCACGAGGGCCTGCGCCACGGTGAGGACGGCGAAGATGCCGGCGGCGGTCAGCGCGGAGGCGCGGAAGTCGACGAGGAGGAGGGCGCTGCCCAGCAGCGGGCCGATCAGGGCGCCGGTGGTGGCGAACACGTTGAACAGGGCGAACGCCTCCGCCTTGCGCTCCCCCGCCTCCTGGGAGAGGTAGGTGCGCACGGCCGGGTTGAACAGGGCGCCCGCGAGTCCGCTCAGCACCGACGCGGCGAGCAGCACGGGCAACCCGTCGCCCAGCGCGAACAGCGCGAACCCGACCGTCCGCAGGGCGCACCCGGCGATGATCACGCCCCGCGCGCCGAGCCGGTCGGCCGCGGAGCCGCCGATGAGGAACAGGCCCTGCTGGCTGAGGTTGCGCACGCCGAGGACGATGCCGACGACGGCCGCCGACATGCCCAGGTTCTCGCCGAGGTGGACGGCGAGGTAGGGGATGAGGAGGTAGAACCCGGTGTTGACGCCGAGCTGGTTGACGAGCAGCAGCCGGACGGCGACCGGGAAGCCGCGTATCTCATGCCAGGTCCGCATGCGTCACCCCCAGTCCCGGACGGTCGCTCGCGCGGACGAAGCCGTCGGCGCCGCCGATGCCGCTCCAGGGGTCGTCGGCGAGGAGCAGGTGTCCGTCGAGGTCGGTCCAGCGGGCGCGGTCGGCGAGGTGGACGGCGGGCGCGAGGCCGAGGCTGCTGGCGGTGAGGCAGCCCAGCATCAGCGCGGTGCCGCTGCCCTCGATGGCCTCGGCGATGCGCAGGGCCGCGTGGACGCCGCCGCACTTGGCGAGCTTGACGTTGACGCCGTGCACGCGTCCGGCGAGGCGGCGGGCGTCCTCCAGGCCGACGGCGTCCTCGTCGGCGATGACGGGCAGCGGTGACCTTTCGGCGAGGGCGGCCAGCGTCTCCGGATCGCCGGGCGCGAGGGGCTGTTCGACGGCCTCGACGCCGAGTTCGGCGTAGCGGGGCAGGAGCTTCTCGGCCTGGCGGAGCGTCCAGGCACCGTTGGGGTCGAGGAGCAGCCGTGCACCGGGGGCCGCGTCGCGCACGACGCGGACGCGTTCCACGTCGTCCTCGGGGTCGGGGCTGCCCGCCTTCACCTTGAGGACCTGGAAGCCGCTCGCGGCGAGCCGGCGGGCCTGCGCCGCCGCATGGGTGAGCGAGGTGATGCCGAGGGTGCGGGCGGTGGCGGCCACGGGGGCCGCGGGCGCGCCGAGAAGCCGGTGGACGGGAGCGTTCGCCCGCTTGCCCACGAGGTCGAGGAGGGCGGCCTCGACGGCGGCGGTCACGGCCGGCGGCACGGAGGGTTCGTCGTCGCGCAGGGCTTCCAGGGCGGTCTCCGGGTCGGCGAAGCGGCCCAGGTCGACGGCGGCGAGGAGACGTTGCAGGGTGGGGGTGTCGAGGCCGTAGTACACGCTGGTGACGGCCTCGCCGTGGCCGCGCAGTCCGTCGTGCTCGACGGTCAGCCACACGGCGTCGCGGGCGGCCATGGTGGAGCGGGAGATGCGCAGCGGCTCGGCGAGGACGAGGCGCACGGTGCGCAGGCGGGCGTTCACCTGTGGGCCTCCGTGCCGCGGAGGGCGCCGAGCGGGTCGGTGACGCGGGTGCAGCGCGCCCAGCCCGTCGCCTCGGCGGTGTGCGGGTGCGGTATCTCCACGGGCCGGGTGGCCGCGGTGGCGGGGTCGACGCCGTGCGCGGCGGTGAAGTCCTCGTCGTAGACGGTGCCGAGGTAGCGGTGCGGGCCGTCGGGGAAGACGGTCGCGACGACCGCGCCGGGGTGCACACGGGCCGCCCAGGCGGAGACGCGGGCGACCGCGCCGGTGCTCCAGCCGCCGGTGACGAAGCTGCCGCGGGCGAGTCTGCGGCAGCTGTCGACGGCCTCGGCGGGGCCGATCCAGTGGACCTCGTCGAAGGCGTCGTAGGCGACGTTGCGCGGGTGGATGCTGCTGCCGAGGCCGCGCATCAGGCGGGGGCGGGCGGGCTGGCCGAAGATGGTGGAGCCGGTGGCGTCGACGCCGATCAGCCGCAGTGCGGGCCAGTGGCGGCGCAGCGGTCCGACGACGCCGGCACTGTGGCCGCCGGTGCCGACGCTGCACACCAGGATGTCCAGGTGGTCGAGCTGGGTGGCGAGTTCGGCGGCGAGGGAGGCGTAACCGGCGGTGTTGTCGGGGTTGTTGTACTGGTCGGGCCAGTAGGCGCCGGGGAGTTCGGCGAGGAGTTCGCGGAGCCGGGCGAGGCGGGCGGCCTGCCAGCCGCCCTGGAGCGCGGGCCGTTCGGCGATCTCCAGGCGGACGCCGTGGGCGCGCAGCAACTGCCGCATCGACCGTTCCAGTTCGCGGTCGCCGACCAGCACGACCGGGTGGCCGAGCGCCTGTCCGGCGAAGGCGAGGCCGATGCCGAGCGTGCCGGAGGTGGACTCCACCACCGGGGCGCCGGGGCGCAGTTCGCCGCGTTCGCGGGCGCCGAGCAGCATGGACACCGCGGCCCGCGCCTTCATGCCGCCGGCCGAGAGCGCCTCCAGCTTGGCCCAGAAGCCGGGGTGCGGGCCGGGCAGGTCGGCGGTGACGCGCACCACGGGGGTGCGGCCGAGGAGCGCGAGGAGTTCGCGGCGCGCGTCGGGCAGGACGGCGGTCGTGGTCATCGAGCGGCTCCCGGACGGCCGTAGCGGTGGACGGTTCCTGGTCCGCCGTCGAGCCAGAAGAAGGGGTAGGGCTCGGCGCAGACGGCGCTCACCCCGTGGCCGAGGAGGCGGGGCAGGACGGCGCTGCCGGTCTGGGCGAACGCGACCAGTTGCTTGCCGTGCGTCTGGGCGTGCCGGCGCAGGGGTTCGAAGGTGCCGTTGCCGAGGGTCATGCCGGAGACGAGCAGGGCGTCGCAGCGGTCGGCGGCGGCGAGGGCGTCGGTGAGGACGGGCTCGCCCCACTCGGTGGTGCCGCCCTTGAGGTCGCTCGGCAGGTAGCCGAGACCGCGCGAACGGAGCGCTTCGAGGAGGGAGTTGACGACACCGACGACGAGGACGGTCGCTCCGGCGGGCAGGTCGAGCAGTTCGACGACGGCGCGGGCGCGGGCGCGGGACTTCTCCAGGGAGGATCCGGCGGGCAGCGGGACCGGGCGGGCGCCGTGCTCGGGGGTGTGGGGGGTGACGTGCAGGAGGTAGGCGTCGAGGGCGGCGACCCGCACCGGCAGCAGGGGGTGCTCCAGGAGGTGGGCCACGTCGGCGCCGACGCAGTCGTCGAGCGCGCTGTCCGGCAGTTCTCCGGGTTCGACGGCGCAGGAGCCGACGGCCTCGGCGAGGCGCAGGCTGAGCACCTCGTTGCGGTAACCGGTGCCGCGCCCGTCGTGGCGTACGGCCTGCCGGGTGGTGAAGGCGACGGCGATCCGCCGGGTGGCCGGGTCGGGGCCGAGGGCGCCGGCCCGGACGCGGTCGACGAGGTCGTCGTACGCGTGGAAGGTGTGGAAGGCCGCGGTGGTCGTCATCGGACGACCAGTCCCGCGCGCAGCCCGGACAGCAGGTCCTCGACGCGGGCGCGGGCGCCGGGGCCGCCGGTGTCGGCGGTCATGACGTGCCCCAGGTATTCGTTGTTGCTGCCGGCCGCCTTCACCGTCCGGCCGGGTTCGGCGAGTTCGACCTCCAGGACGCCGTCCGCCTCGCGTACGCCGTTCCCGTCGAGCGCTTCCAGGGTGCCGGCGCGCTCCGGGACGAGGAAGCCGATGGCGGCGCTGCGCACTCCGGTGTCGGTGCGCCGCAGGTCGGGCGCGCGGCCGAGGGCGACGTCCACGAAGGCGGCGGCGAGGTCGACGCCGGTGACGTGGCGGACCAGTTCGGTGATGCGGTTTCCGGCGGGCCGGGGGTTGACCTCGACGACGCGCGGTCCGGCGGAGGTCAGCTTGATCTCGGTGTGCGCCACGACCCCCTCGGTCAGGCCGAGGGCCTTGAGCGCGCTCAGTGCGGTCTGTTCGGCGGCCTCGGTGTCGGCGGGGGTCAGGTCGGCGGGGAACATGTGGCCGGTCTCGATGAAGGCGGGCGCCCCGCCGACGCTCTTGTCGGTCACACCGACCACCTGGACCATGCCGGCGTGCGAGACCGTCTCGACGCTCACCTCGGGCCCGTCCATGAGTTCCTCCAGCAGCACGGCGGTCGACCTGCGCTGCCCGCGCGCATTCACCGGGAAGCCGGCCATCGCCCGTACGGCGTCGGCGAGTTGGCGCTCGTCGTCCACGCGGCGCACGTACATGCCGGCGCACAGGTCGACCGGCTTGACGACGAGTGGGTAGCCGATCTCGCGGGCGGAGCGGGCCAGGTCGGCCCACTCCTCGTGCAGGGCGAAGCGGGGGCCGGGCACGGCGGCCTCGGCGAGGACGCGGCGGGTGGCGTCCTTGCGGCAGGCGTTCCCGACCGCTTCGGGGCCGGGGCCGGGCAGTGCGAGGCGGTCGGCGATCCGGGCCACGGCCGGCAGGTAGTAGTCGCAGGAGGTGAGGACGCCGTCGAAGCGCAGTGCCGCGTGCAGCCGCTCGGCCTCGGGGAGCAGGGCGTCGAGGTCGTTGGTGTCCGCCGTGATCACGTTGCGGGCGCCGAGCAGCGGGTGCGCCGTCCCCTCGGGGGCCGAGCGCAGGTAGTGGTGCAGGTCGCGGGTGAGGAAGGTGAACGTGTGGCCGCCCTCCCCGATGGCCCGGGGCAACAGCCTGCTCATCGATCCGACCCAGCTCTCGACCATCAGCAGATGAGCCACAGTTCCCCTTTTTCGAGCGGCGAGTTCGGGCGCGCCAGGGCAGCCCGGCGAACCCTCGCCGAAGGTCGAGGATGCCGGGCTGCGCGCACCCACACGCTATCGATAACCATTTTCATTTGCCAGCCCCTTTCGCCCCTCCGTTCCGGAAGGCCGCATGCCGGAGGGCCGGGACGAAGCCGTCCCGGCCCTCCGTGGCCCCACCGCTTCGGTCAGCAGGTGCGGCCGGTGTAGTGGGCACCCTGGATCTCACCGGCGGAGCCCAGCCACGTCTTGCCGGGCGCGACACACCGCTCGTAGTCGGGCGCCCAGGCCACCTCCACCTTGACGATCACGCGCGAGCCGTCGGAGGTGCAGTGGTTGTAGTAGGCGTCGGAGCCGGTCTCGTAGAAACCGCAGGGGTCCGCTGCGGCGGAGCCCGCGGTGACGGCGGTCACCGCGCCCAGGGAGGCGAGAACGAGAGCGGCGGAACCGAGGGTGCTGAGCACCGTACGAGGAACACGCACAGCGGAACTCCTTGAGGAAGAGTCGGGAAAGTCAGGAAAAGGCCTGCGCCAGCATCGCCGCGCGGCCCTGTGCCTGACCGTGCGTCACCTCTCGATTCACCCAGCGAATCGATTCATCGCTGGGCCGAAGGGGTGATCCCGTCGCACGTCGGGCATGATCGGGCGAACCGGGGGATCAATGCCCGGCACCTCTGTCAGCCGCGCATCGGCGCCCGTAGACTGACAAGTCACCGAAGTTCGGGCGCTGTTGATGGGGGAGGACAGCCATGTCCGGGGATCCGTACGGCATGCAGAACCACAGTTATCCGATGCCACCCATGCCGGCGGCGCCGCCACCGGCCCCGCCCTCGCCGCCGGACGGCGCGCGGGCCGTCGCGGTCGCGGTGCTCAACCTCAGCGGCCTGGGGCTCGGGTACGCGCTGCTGCGCCGCTGGGTGCTCATGCTGCTGTGCTGGACCGCCACCGCCGTACTGCTCCTCGTGGCCCTGCCGGCCGAACCGGACGGCGTCCCGGTCGCGGCCCTCCTGCTGTACGCCGTCTTCCTCGCCGGGGCCGCGGCGCACGGCGCGTCCGTCGGCCTGCGCTCCCGCACGGCCGTCGTCCAGCGAGCTCCCCTCGCCCTCTTGCTGGGCCTGGTCCTGCTCGCCGTACCGACCGGCGGTGTCGTGCTGTACGACGACGCGCGGGACGAGGCGACGGAGCAGATGCTCCTCGACCGGCTCGACGAGGCCGACGAACTGGTCACCGCCTCCGGCAAGAAGGACTTCAGCGGCGGCAAGGCCGGCTACCGCGAAGCGCTGAAGGCCTACGAGGCCCTCAGATCCGACCACCCCGGCTCGCGGGCGGCCGAGCGGGTGCCGACCCGGATGAAGACCTTCTACACCACGGTCGCCGCACCCTTCGAGGACGCCGACTACTGCACCGCCGTGGCACCCCTCACCTATCTGCGCACCGTCCCCGAGGAGATGCCGTCCACGGACCTCGGAACCCTGGAGAAGTGGCCCGACGACCGGCTGGCCACCTCCCTGTACGAGTGCGCCTCGCGCGGCCTCGCCTCCGACCAGTCCACCTGGGCGGCACAGTTCGGCGAACTGCTGACCACCTTCCCCGACTCCGACCAGGCCGCCAAGGTCCAGCCGGCCGTGGCCGCCGCCGTCACCCGCGAGGTCAAGGGCCTCTCCGGAGCCGAACCCTGCACGGCCGTCCAGCGGCTGAGCGACCTCGGCTCCCGCATCGCGGACCTGCCGGGCGACGAGGCGGGCATCGAGGCCGCCCTCACCGCGGACGCCGGACGCGCCACGAGCAGCGCCGACGCGGGCGCGTACACCTGCGGCGTGGACCAGTACCGGGACGGCGACTTCGAGGCCGCGCAGACGACGATGAACGAGTACGTCTCGGCGCACGGCACCGCCAAGAACGCGGCCCGCGCAAAGAAGATCGCGATCGGGGCGGAGATAGCCCAGACCCTGCCGGCCGCGGGCAAGACCCTGCCCACGACGCGGTCCGGCGGCAGCATCTCCGTCACGGTGAAGAACGACAGCCCCGACGAGGTCACCGTCCTCTACACCGGCCCGGTGACGGGCAGCCTCACCCTCAAGGGCTGCGGCAGCTGCAAGGCGTACTCCGTGTCCAGCACCCTCAACCCCTCGTTCGAGCCGTGCAGCGGCAGCAAGAACTACCCGCAGCGCACGATCAGCCTGCCGCCCGGCACCACCTACTTCGTACACAAGTCGACATCGGACTCCATCTCCACCCCGGCCACGGACACCGCGAAGCTGGAGCCCGGCTACATCTACACCGAGTGCGCCTACACGACGGGGACTCTGGGTTCGGGCATCTGAGAGGCCCGCACCGCCCCCGAGGGCCGTCGCCGCCGCCGGACCGTTCCTCACGGCTCACCGGCGCGTGCGACGGCCCTCGCGCACGCCCGGACTCCGGCCGCCACGGCCGCCCCGCCGGCGCACGGTCAGGTGGGTGAAGCCTGAGCCGCCGTTCGTCGCGTGGGGCATGCATGAGAGTCCCGGCCGTACCGGCCGCACCGGCCGAGTCGGCGGACACGACGTGCTGGAGACACATCATGAACCAAAGAACCGACCAACCGGGCGGCGCGATCCACAGGGTCCCCGTCCTGATCGTCGGCGGCTCCCTCGTGGGCCTGTCGACCTCACTGTTCCTGGGCCGGCTGGGGGTGCCGCACACCCTCGTGGAGCGCCATTCCGGAACCTCCCGCCACCCCCGCGGGCGCGGCAACAACGTACGCACGATGGAGCTGTTCCGGGTGGCCGGCATCGAACCGGCGATCCACCGGGCCGCGGCCACCCTCGCCGACAACCACGGCATCCTCCAGGCCCGCGACCTGGTGGGCGACCCGGGTGAGTGGCTGGTCAAGGACATCGACCCGGGCGGCGGACTGGCCCGCTTCAGCCCGAGTTCCTGGTGCCTGTGCAGCCAGAACGACCTGGAGCCGGTCCTGCTCGACCACGCCACCGAGCTGGGCGGCGACCTGCGGTACTCCACCGAACTGCTGTCGTTCGACACCGACCCGGGCGGTGTCACCGCGCTCGTCAAGAGCCGGGAGACGGGCGAGCACACCAGGATCCGCGCCGACTACCTGGTCGCCGCCGACGGCCCCCGCAGCCCCGTCCGCGAGCAGCTCGGCATCGGCCAGAGCGGCCCCGGCGAGCTGTTCAGCAACGTCAGCATCACCTTCCGGTCCCGCCTTCTCGCCGACGTGGTGGGCGAGCGCCGGTTCATCGTCTGCTACCTCACCGACCCCGACGGCGACGGTGCGCTCCTGCCGGTGGACAACCGGGAGAACTGGGTCTTCCACGCCCCCTGGCACCCCGAACGCGGGGAGACGCTGGAGGACTTCACCGACGAGCGCTGCGCGCAGCACATCCGCCGCGCGGTCGGCAGGGCCGACCTCGACATCGAGATCACCGGGCGGGCACCCTGGCACGCCGCCCAGCGGGTGGCCCGCGGCTACCGCTCGGGACGCGTCCTGCTGGCGGGCGACTCCGCGCACGAGATGTCCCCCACCGGCGCCTTCGGCTCCAACACCGGCATCCAGGACGCCCACAACCTGGCGTGGAAACTGGCGGCGATGCTCGGCGGCTGGGCGGGGCACGGGCTGCTGGACTCCTACGACCTCGAACGCCGCCCGGTGGCGGAGGCCACCAGTGCCCGCGCCGCCGTCCGGTCGGCCGAGCACAGCCACCCCGGCTTCGCCCCGCCGGCCGGCGGGGGCGGCGGCGCGCCCGCGGCGGGGCCGCAGCGCGGCATCCTCAACGTGGCCCTCGGCTACCGCTACCCGCGGGGCGCCGTCGTCGGCACCGACCCCACCTCGCCGGTCGTCCCGGAGAAGCTCGCCCTGAACGGCGAACCCGGCACCCGGGCGCCCCACCTGTGGGTCCGCCACGAAGGCACCCGACTGTCCACGCTCGACCTGTACGAGCGGTCCCTGGTCCTGCTGAGCGACGGCGACGCCGGAGCCCGTGCCGACGGGCCGAGCGGATGGCACGAGGCCGCCGTCCGCCTCGCCGCCGAACTCTCCGTCCCCCTGGTGTCCTACCGCCTGGGAGCGGGACCTGACGCCGAGTTGGTGCCCGAGGACGGCGCGGACTGGCGGGAGCGCCACGGCACGGCGCACGGCGGCGCCGTCCTGGTGCGGCCCGACGGGTTCGTCGCCTGGCGCTCGCCGGGCCCCGTCCCGGAGGCCGAGGGCGTGCTGCGGCGCGTCCTGAGCACGGTTCTGGCGTTGAGCTGACCGGTCGTCGGATGCCGTACGGGCGTCCGCGGGCCTGTGCCGGCCACCCCTCGGGGCGGCCGGCACAGGCCTTTCGGCTTTCCCCCGGCTGCCGCCCGCGCTCACCCGGCTGAGCGCCTCGAGTGGTGGAAGTCGACGGGGTGACTGACGGTGGATCACGTCGGGGCCGGGTCACCTCAGCTGACGGACCGCCAGCTGCCCGGCCGACGGAAGGACCCACAGATGCGCTCAGCACGCATGATCCTGGCCACCGCGGCGGCTTCGGCCGCCCTCGCCCTCTCCGCGCCCGGCGCGTACGCGGCGGGCGGTGACTGGGAGCACGAGGACTCCTCCTACAGCAAGGAGCAGGACAACGGGAGCAAGCACGACGCGCCGCGCGGCGGAATGCACACGGGTGGCGGCGCGCTGACCTCGGTCACGGCCGACGACTGGGGCACCGCGCGCGACCCCAAGCACGACCCGGAGACGTACAAGAAGGACAGCGAGCAGAGCAAGGACTCCTCCTGGACCAAGGACGGCGAGCAGAAGGAGTCCTGGAGCGGCGAGGAGAAGCCGCGCGGCGGAATGCACACCGGTGGCGGCGCCCTGGACGCGCCCACCGCGACCGCGGGCGGCCTCGCCGTCCTGGCCGTCGCCGCGACCGGCCTGTACGCCGCGCGCCGTAAGAAGTCGGCCCACGGCCTGGCCTGACCCATGCCGGGCGACATAGCAGCCGTGGCCGCCACCTGAGCTCCATGTGGCGGCCCGGCTCGCTTTCCGCCCCCTTCCGCTGCCGCGCACCAGCTAGTGAGGTCACCTCAGATGGCTGTCCACTCCTCCGACTCCTCCCCCGACGGCCGCACGCCGGCCCGGCAGCCCCGCCGGGGGCTGACCATGCTGTGCGCCGGGGCGCTGCTGCTGCTGGCGGTGCGCCTGCTCGGCGACGACACCCCACAGGCCGGCGCGCCCAGCCCGCCGCCCGACGCGCGGTCCGCCCCGCGGGCCGCCGCACCCGCCTCGCCCGGCGCCCGGCCGGTGGCGGAGCACCTGCCACGGTCCAGCCCCGTGCGCCTGCTCATCCCGAAGATCTCCGTCGACGCCCCCTTCACCGACCTCGCCGTCGGCGCCGACGGGCAGCTCCAGGCCCCGCCGCCGCACAACACCAACCTCGTCGGGTGGTACGCCAAGGGCGCCTCCCCCGGTGAGACGGGCACCGCGGTCATCGCCGGGCACGTCGACACCGCCACCTCCGCCGCCGTCTTCGCCGAACTGAGCCGGCTGAAGAAGGGCGACGTCTTCCGCGTGCGGCGGGCCGACGGACGCGCGCCCGTCTTCGTCGTCGACAGCGTGGAGACCTTCGACAAGGACCGCTTCCCCAGCCGGCGGGTGTACGCCGACACCGCCGACGCCCAGGTGCGGCTCATCACCTGCGCGGGGGACTACGACCGCACGGTCAAGGACTACACGGAGAACCTCGTGGTCTTCGCGCACCTCAGGTGACGCAACCTCACACGGACGAGGGGAGCAGGTCACCCGCGTAGTCCCTCCCGGTCGCGCACCGGTCTGGACCGCCACAGGATCGAGGCACGCTCACGTCGCTTCACCGCAGCCGAGGTTCCGCCTCGCTTCCCGAAGGAGATCTCCCACGATGACCACCACGTCCGCCCCCGTTTCGGAAGCGCTGACACGTCAGGTGTCGCAGCGCGTCTCCCAGTCCGTCTTCGACGGCTCCCACCTCCGGGTCGTCCTTCTGGTGGACGTCTACGACGGAGCCCAGCAGCAGTTCCTGGAGGCGTACGAGCAGCTCTGCAACCAGGTCGCCTCGGTCCCCGGACACGTCAGCGACCAGTTGTGCCAGTCGATCGAGAACCCCTCCCAGTGGCTCATCACCAGTGAGTGGGAGAGTGCCCCGCCGTTCCTCACCTGGGTCAACAGCGAGGAGCACGTCCGGATGGTGGAGCCGCTGCACAGCTGCGTGCGCGACACCCGGTCGCTGCGGTTCCACGTCGTCCGCGAGACCGGCGGCCCGGCCGCGCACGCCGAGCCCGGCGAGCGCCGGCTCCAGTCGTCGCCCCGGATCGGCGACGGCGTGATCCGTCACGCGCTCACCTTCACGGTCAAGCCGGGCGGCGAGGAGGCCGTCGCGAAGATCCTCGCCGACTACGCCTCGCCCGAACCACGGGTCGACGACACGACCCGGCTGATCCGCACCTCCCTCTTCATGCACGGCAACCGCGTGGTGCGGGCCATCGAGGTGCGGGGCGACCTGCTCGCCGCGCTGCGGCACGTCGCCCGGCAGCCCGAGGTGCGGGCCGTCGAGGAGGCCATCAACCCCTATCTGGAGCAGGACCGGGACCTCGACGACCCCGAGTCGGCCCGCGTCTTCTTCACCCGCGCGGCGCTGCCCGCCGTCCACCACGTGACGGCGGGCGAGGCCAAGCCGGACGCCGTACGGCACGCCCTGTACTACCCGGCGCGCGACGGCGGCGGTCTGCGGCTGGCCGAACTCCTCTCCCAGCAGGACGAGCAGGCGGCGGACGACCCGCGCAGCCCGGTGCTGCGCAGCACGATCTTCCAGCGCGACGACGTCGTGGTGCGCCTGGTCGACGTACGCGGCGGCGACACCGACCCGGCTCAGGTGCTCGGTCTGGCGGACCGGGCCCGCGCCGCCGAACTGACGGCGCTGCTGGACGCCGAAGCACTCGGCGTGGACGCCGCCGCGCTGCGGGACGGGGCGGCCGACCGGCTCCTCACGCTCGCCCGCATGGAACTCGTCACCGACCGCCGCTCGCCCGACGCCTGAGCCGTCCGGCAGGCGGGGCGCTCGCCCACGCCGACACAGCACACGAAACGGAGCAACGTCGTGATCACATCCCGTCCCAGAATCGTGGACCTCAGCGAGGTCGAGCCCAACACCCGGCGCGGCGGTGACCTGCGCGCCATGCTCACGCCCACCACGTCCGGCGCCACCAGCGGCTTCATGGGCGTGGCCATCGTCCAGCCGGGCGACCGCATCGGTGAGCACTACCACCCGTACTCCGAGGAGTTCGTGTACGTCGTGTGCGGGCAGCTGGAGGTCGACCTCGACGGAGAACCGCATCCGCTCCGGCCCGAGCAGGGGCTGATGATCCCGATGCACATGCGGCACCGGTTCCGCAATGTGGGCAACGTGGAGGCGCGCCTGGTCTTCCACCTCGGCCCGCTGGCGCCGAGCCCGCCGCTCGGGCACGTCGACACCGAGGAGACCGAGCCCGTCGCCGTCGCGGCGGAGTCTGCCCACGGTGGGGTCCGCACGGCCGAACGGCAGGCCCGCTCATGAGCCGCCGCCGGGTCGCGGTCACCGGCATAGGCGTCGTCGCCCCGGGTGGCATAGGCGTGCCGGCGTTCTGGGACCAGCTGTCCCACGGGCGCACCGCGACGCGGGGCATCACCTTCTTCGACCCGACGGGTCTGCGGTCGCGGATCGCGGCCGAGTGCGACTTCGACCCGGCGGCGCACGGGCTGGACGCGGAGCAGGTCGCCCGGTGCGACCGCTACATCCAGTTCGCCCTGGTCGCCGGGGAGGAGGCGGTGCGGGACTCCGGTCTCGACCTCGGCCGGGAGAACCCCTGGCGGGTCGGGGTGTCGCTGGGCACCGCTGTCGGCGGAACCACCCGCCTGGAACAGGACTACGTCCTGGTCAGCCACGGCGGTCAGCGCTGGGACGTGGATCACGGCCGGGCCCAGCCGCATCTGCACCGCGCCTTCTCCCCCAGCACGCTGGCCTCCACGGTGGCGGAGCGGTTCGAGGCGCGCGGGCCGGTGCAGACGGTGTCGACGGGCTGCACCTCCGGGCTCGACGCCGTCGGGTACGCCTTCCACACCATCGAGGAGGGCCGGGCCGACGTCTGCATCGCCGGCGCCTCCGACTCGCCGATCTCGCCGATCACCATGGCCTGCTTCGACGCCATCAAGGCCACGTCGTGCAACAACGACGATCCGGCGCACGCCTCGCGTCCCTTCGACGCCAACCGTGACGGCTTCGTCATGGGCGAGGGCGGCGCGGTGCTCGTCCTGGAGGAACTGGAGCACGCCAGGGCCCGCGGTGCGCACGTCTACTGCGAGCTGGGCGGCTACGCGACCTTCGGCAACGCGTACCACATGACCGGTCTGACCAGCGAGGGCCTGGAGATGGCGCGGGCCATCGAGGACGCCCTGGACCATGCCCGGGTCGACCCCACCGCGGTCGACTACGTCAACGCGCACGGCTCGGGAACCAAGCAGAACGACCGGCACGAGACCGCCGCCGTGAAGCGGACCCTGGGGCAGCACGCCTACGACACGCCCATGAGTTCCATCAAGTCGATGGTGGGGCACTCGCTGGGCGCGATCGGGGCGATAGAGGTCGTCGCCTGTGTGCTGGCCCTGGCCCACCAGGTGGTGCCGCCCACCGCGAACTACGAGACCCCGGACCCCGAGTGCGATCTGGACTACGTGCCGCGTGACGCGCGCGAACGGAAGCTGAACAGTGTGCTCTCCGTGGGCAGCGGGTTCGGCGGATTCCAGTCGGCGGTGGTCCTGAACCGGCCGAGGGAGAGGGAAAGATGACCGAACCCCATCCGAGGCGCGCCGCCGTCACCGGTATCGGTGTGATCGCGCCCAACGGAGCCAGCACCGAGTCCTTCTGGAAGTCCACCCAGGAGGGCCTGAGCGCCCTCGGCCCGGTCACCCGCGAGGGCTGTGAGCATCTGCCGCTGCGGGTGGCGGGCGAAGTACGGGAGTTCGAGCCGTCGGCGGCGGTCGAGGAGCGTTACCTCGTCCAGACCGACCGGTTCACGCACTTCGCGCTGGCCGCGACCGACCTCGCGCTGGAGGACGCCCGCCTGGGGCAGGCCGACACCGGTGAGGCGCCGTACTCCGTGGGCGTGGTCACCGCGGCCGGCTCCGGCGGCGGCGAGTTCGGCCAGCGCGAACTCCAGCGGCTGTGGGGCAAGGGCAGCCGGTTCGTCGGCCCGTACCAGTCGATCGCCTGGTTCTACGCCGCCAGCACCGGCCAGGTCTCCATCCGGCGCGGCTTCAAGGGGCCCTGCTCGGTCGTCGCCTCCGACGAGGCCGGCGGACTGGACGCCCTGGCGCACGCGGCGCGGGCGGTACGGCGCGGTACGGACGTGATCGTGGCCGGCGCGACCGAGGCGCCGCTCGCCCCCTACTCGGTGGTGTGCCAGCTCGGGTACGAGGAGCTGAGCACCTGCGACGACCCGGAGCGGGCCTACCGCCCCTTCACGCAGGGGGCCTGCGGGTTCGTCCCGGCCGAGGGCGGCGCCATGTTCGTCGTCGAGGCGGAGTCCGCGGCCCGGGAACGCGGCGCGCGGGTGCGGGCCACGCTCGCCGGGCACGCGGCGACGTTCACCGGGGCCTCCCGCTGGGAGCTGTCGCGGGAAGGTCTCGTGGAAGCGATCCGCGCGGCCCTGGCGGACGCCGGCTGTGCGCCCGAGGAGATCGACGTGGTCTTCGCCGACGCGCTCGGTGTGCCGGAGGCGGACCGTGCCGAGGCGCTGGCCATCGCCGACGCCCTCGGCGCGCACGGCAGGCGGGTGCCGGTCACCGCGCCGAAGACCGGGATCGGGCGGGGCTACGGCGCGGCGCCGGTGCTGGACAGCGCGGCGGCGGTGCTCGCCATGGAGCACGGCCTGATCCCGCCCACCCCGCACGTCGTCGACGTCTGCCACGACCTCGACCTCGTGACCGGCCGGGCCCGCCCCGCCGAACTGCGCACGGCACTGGTGCTCAGCCGGGGCCTCATGGGGTCGAACTCGGCGCTGGTGCTGCGGCACGGCGCCACCGGCGCCTCCTGACGAGGCGCAACACCCAGCAGGACAAAGGGAACAGAGCATAAGGAGAGGTACCGCATGAGTGACCGCATCACCGTCGAGGAACTGGCCGAACTGATGAAGAAGTCCGCGGGCATCACCGTCGCCTCGGACGACCTCCAGCGGCAGTACGACATCGGGTTCGACGCGCTCGGCATCGACTCGCTCGGGCTGCTCGGCATCGTGGGCGAGCTGGAGAACCGCTACGGCACCCCGATGCCGCCGGACGCGGAGCGCAGCAAGACGCCCCGGCAGTTCCTCGACCAAGTCAACAGTGCTCTCCTGGCAGGGGCGTGACATGTCCGCACACACCGAGAACGAGATCGTCATCGCCGCTCCGCTGGACCTGGTCTGGGACATGACCAACGACGTGGCGAACTGGCCGCAGTTGTTCACCGAGTACGCCTCGGCCGAGATCCTGCGGCAGGAGGGCGAGAAGACCACCTTCCGGCTCACCATGCACCCGGACGAGAACGGCAAGGTGTGGAGCTGGGTATCCGAGCGTGAGGCGGACCGCGACACGCTCACCGTGAAGGCCCGCCGCGTCGAGACCGGACCATTCGCCTTCATGAACATCCGGTGGCGCTACGAGGAGGTGCCGCAGGGCACCCGGATGGTGTGGACCCAGGACTTCCAGATGAAGGCCGAGGCCCCGGTGGACGACGCCTGGATGACCGACAACATCAACCGGAACTCCAAGGTCCAGATGGCCCTGATCCGGGACCGCATCGAGCAGGCGGCCACGGAGCACCGGCCCGTGCCGAGCCTGGCCGACTGAGCCGGACGGAGGACAGCATGACGCACCAAGCCCTGATCGTCGCCCGGATGGCCCCGGGGTCGGCCCCGGACATCGCGAAGCTGTTCGAGGAGTCGGACCGTGGGGAGCTGCCGCACCTCGTGGGCGTCTCCCGGCGCAGTCTGTTCCAGTTCGACGACGTGTACCTGCATCTCATCGAGTCCGAGCAGGACCCGGGCCCCGCCATCGCCAAGGCGGCCGGGCACCCCGAGTTCCGGGCCATCAGCGAGCGGCTGACCTCGTACGTCAGCGCGTACGACCCCGCGACCTGGCGTTCGCCGAAGGACGCGATGGCGCACTGCTTCTACCGCTGGGAGCGGGACTCCACAGCCTGAGAGTCCGGTGGTCCGGCGGTGTCACGCGGGCACGGTGCAGTCGAACGCGTGCAGGTAGGGGTTGACCGGCCGGATGTCGTCGATGACCAGGCCCGCCCCGGTCAGCCGGCCCACCATGCTCTCGGTGGTGTGCTTCGCGCCGCCCACGTTGAGGAGCAGCAGCAGGTCCATCGCGGTGCTGAAGCGCATCGAGGGTGAGTCGTCGACGAGGTTCTCGATGACGACGACGCGTGCGCCGGGCCCGCCGGCCGCCATGACGTTGCGCAGGGTTTTGGCGGTGCTCTCGTCGTCCCATTCCAGGATGTTCTTGATGACGTACACATCGGCCTGGACGGGGATGGACTCGCGGCAGTCGCCGGGCACGATGCGCATCCGGTCCGCGAGCGCGCCGCCCGGACGCAGCCGCGGGTCGGCGTTCTCCACCACGCGGGGCAGGTCGAGCAGCGTCCCGTGGAGGGTGGGGTACTTCTCCAGCAGGCTCGCCACCACATGGCCCTGGCCGCCGCCGATGTCGGCGACGGAGGCGCTCCCCGACAGGTCGAGAAGCTGGGCGACGTCCCGTGCGGACTGCGCGCTGGACGTGGTCATGGCGCGGTTGAAGACGAGCGCGGATTCGGGCGCGTCCTCGTTGAGGTAGGTGAAGAACTCCTTGCCGTACAGGTCCTGTACGACGTCGTGGCCGGTGCGCACGGCCTCGTCGAGCTTGGGCCAGGCGTCCCAGGTCCACGGCTCGGTGCACCACAGGGTGATGTAGCGCAGGCTGTGGGGGTCGTCCTCGCGCAGCAGGCGGGACATCTCGGTGTGCGTGAAGGTTCCGTCGCCCTGTTCGGCGAAGACGCCGTAGCAGGACATGGCCCGCAACAGCCGTCGCAGCGGCCCCTGTTCGGTCTTCACCGCGGCCGCGAGGTCCTCCACGGTCATGGGGCTGTCGCCGAGGGCGTCGGCGACGCCGAGGCGGGCCGTCGCGCGGAGGGCGGCGGCACAGGCCGCCCCGAACACCAGCTCCCGCAGCCGCATGGACGGCGCGGGGGCAGTTTCTGCGGTCGTCATGGCCGCCTTTCCTGTTTCGTCGTGTTCACGGGTGGATACGGCCGGTCAGCACAGGCCGGCGGGCCGGGACACCTGGCAGGTGTTGGCCTCGAAGGTGTTGGCCTTGCCGGTCTCCTGGTCGACGAGGTCGGCCGGGGAGTTGCCGCTGAGTTCGTTGTCGCTGATCCGGTTCCGCTCGCTGGCCGTGCCGACGAAGCTCTTGAACAGCACGATGCCGCCGGACAGCGGGGACGTGCCGGCGTTGTCCCGGATGACGTTCTGTGTGATCAGGGTGTCCTCGGTGCCGGTCAGGACGATGCCGGAGCCCTGGAGGGCGTCCAGCCGGGCGGTCTTGGGGCAGGACTTGTTGTTGCGCACGATGCGGTTCTCGGCGACGGTCACCTGGCCGGCCCTGGGCTTGTTCTCGTCGCCGACGACGAACACTCCGGCGCAGTTGCCGGTGAGGTGGTTGCCGGTGACGGTGAGGTTGCGCAGCCGGCGGACGGTGACGCCGATCCGGTTGCCCTCCAGCCTGTTGCGCTCGACGAGCGTGCCGCCGGTGTCCGTGGCGCCCTGTTCGGCGCTGATGGTGTTGGCGAGGAAGACGCCGGCGTCGCCGTTGTCGCGGGCGGTGTTGCCGCGGAACACGCCGCGGACCGAGCCCTCCTGGGCGATGCCCCACACCCCGTTCTTCACCGCGGTGACATGGCGCACGGTCAGCCCGTCGGTGGCGGTGGCGTACACGCCGCTGCGGGTGAAGCCGGTGACGGTGAGGGAGGCGAGGGTGACGTCCTCGACCTTGCGCTCCTTGGTCCCGACCACGCAGATGCCGTTGCCGCCCGCGGCGCAGGTGCCGGCGGCCTTGGCGGCGGCCGGTTCGATGACCACGCCCCGGCCCACGCCCCGCAGGGTCAGTCCGGGGGTGGTCACCGTGACGCTCTCCCGGTAGGTGCCCGGGGTGATCAGCACCGTGTCGCCGGACTCGGCGGCGTCCACCGCCTTCTGGATCGACTGTCCCGCGTGGACCACGTGGGTCATGTGACCGGCGGACGCCGGAGCGGCGCCCAGGCTCGTCCCCACGACCGCGGCGGTGCACGCGAGATACACGAAAGGATATTTCTTCATATTCCGGACAATATGCTTGCCGGGTCGACAGCTCGGCGATATCGGCCGTCCGGTGGCGTGTTGCGGAGCGACCGGTCGCCCGCGCGACCGGCACAGGGCGGCGCCGGGCCCTTCCCGGCCGAGGGGCCGCCGCCCGCACCCGGCGTTACGCTGCCCGGAACCGACCGTTTTGCCCGTTCCTGGAGGTGGTCATGGCCTCGCGCCTCAACCCGTACATCAGCTTCGGCGGCGACGCCCGGCAGGCGATGGAGTTCTACAAGGAGGTCTTCGGCGGCACCCTGGTCCTCAACACCTTCGGGGAGTTCGGACAGCAGGACGCGCCGCAGGCCGACCAGATCATGCACGCGATGCTGGAGACCCCGAGCGGCTTCACCCTGATGGCCTCGGACACCCCGCCCGGAATGAACGTCACGCGGGGCGACAACATCTGCGTCAGCCTCAGCGGCGACGACGCCGCCGCGCTGCGCGGCCACTGGGAGAAGCTGTCCGCGGGCGGGTCGGTGAGCGTCCCGCTGGAGAAGCAGATGTGGGGCGATGTGTTCGGCATGTGCACCGACCGCTTCGGCATCCCGTGGATGGTGAACATCAGCGAGTCCCAGGGCTGACCGCAGCGGCCCGGCGCCGTCGTCCGCGACCTCGGCCGGACCCGACGTAGCGTGGCCCGCACAGCGGGGCTGAGGCTCACGACGGTCGACTCGATGGTGGCGCGATGTGTTGGAGTGCGACGGCCGATCTGGTGGCGGGCGCCGGGGTCACCGCCGTCGGACTGGCCTGCGTGACGCGGGTGCGTGGCGTGCGGGACCTGCCGCTCGCCGCGCTGCCGCTCCTGCTCGGCGCCCATCAGATCGTCGAGGCGATGGTCTGGGACGCGGGCGGTGGCAGCGGGCCCGCCACCGTCGTCTGGGCCGTCATCGCGTTGCCGCTGCTGGCGGTGTGGGTGCCCGCGGGGGTGTGGTGCGCCGCCCCGCCGCGGGCGAGGCGGCGGCTGGGTGCCGTTCTCGCGGTCGGCGTCGTGACCGCCGCGGGGCTCGCGTACGGGCTGGCCGTCGGCCCCGTCACCGCCGAGATCCGGGGGCACACGATCGGCTATGTGACCGACCTGTCCCACCCCGTGCTGCTCATCGCCGGCTACCTCCTGGCCACGGTGGGCTCCTTGTTGCTGTCCGGAGACCGGCGGCTGCTGACACTGGGCCTCTTCGTCGCCGTGGGCGCGCTGGTCTGCTGGGTGCTGTGGCGACTGGAGTTCGTGTCCACCTGGTGCGCTTTCGCGGCGGTGTGCTCCGTTCTTCTGCTCGGCTGGGTCCGCGCCCGGCCGACCCCTCGATGAGCACCTGACCCGCCGACCCCGGGGCAGGCGACCGCTCGCCCGAACTCCCTTTCCCCCTGCGGCCGTTCGGCCTCCCGCCCGGCCCCGTGGGGTAGTGTTCCCCCGACCCCCGGGCGGGCAGCGCCGGGGTCCGGAGTCGATCGCTCCTGCCCCCGTTGGTCAAACCCCCTGCGCCAGATGTGCCATACTCGGCGCCGCTTATAGCAAGATCTGACCGGGGGGGTCCCACCTGCACGCCATAGCCCTGGACGCCCCCTATCTGGACACGGACGCGGACCAGCTCTGCTTCTCTCTGGACCTGGACGAGCGGCCGGCCCTGGCCGAGCACGCGACGACGGTGGGCGGACTCGACGTACGCCTGCGGCTGCTCGGCGCCTCGCACCAGGTCTTCGCCGGCCCCGTACGGGAGACCGTGGCCTGCCTGCTGGGCTCCGTGAAGGGCCTGCCCGGCACGTTCACCCGCCAACTGCCGGGCTGGAACTACGACTTCACCGCCGACACCCGACGGCTGGACCCCGCGAGCTTCAGCGAGGTGGTGGCGGGGATCCGCCGTGAGGTCGCCGCGAACCCCGACAGCCTGTGCGGGATCTTCCCCGGTTCACCGGACGCGCTCACGGCCGTCGTCGTCGAGTCGGCCGACGGACCGCACGGCGGCGGACTCTTCTGGCGCACCTGGCACACGTATCCGCAGCACGGCCAGATCGTATCGACGTACACCCGGCTGGAGGCCCGATGAAGAGCGCCCGACTCGTCCGCGCGGCGGTGACGGCCGTACTGGCCGCGGCACTGCTCACCGCCTGCTCCTCCGACGGCAACGGCAACGACGGCGTACCGCGCGGCTGGATACGCGAGCAGTACACCGAGAGCGGCGCGGACTGGGTCGTCCCGGGCAAGTCCCCGGTCTCGGTCGCCGACGCCATCCACGGTCACCGCCCGGCCCTCGACCGCGCGTCCGGCGAGAGCATGGAGTTCCTGCGCTACGGCGACGACATGGTCACCGTGTCCCCGTACCAGAGCGGCAGCCGGATCGAGATCGAGGACTACCGGGGCGGCTACCACCGGCACAGCCGGCACCTGACGTACTGGCCCAGCCCGGACAGCGACAGCTTCCGCGGCGGCGGCCCCGGCGAAGGCAAGTGACACCCGGCGGACCTGCCCCACGTGTGACTCACCACCAGACCCTGACGACGCCGTCAAGAAAGGCAACACAGTGACCGAGATCTTCGAGTCGACGGGCCAGGCCCTGCTCTACGGAGTGGTGGGCCTCGCCGTGATGGCCGTCGGCTTCATCGCCCTCGACCTCGTCACGCCCGGCAAGCTGTTCCACGTGGTCTGGACGGACCGCAACCGCGGCGCGGCCGTCCTGCTGGGCAGCCAGTCGATCGCCGTCGGCCTCGTCATCATGGAGGCCATCCGGGCCAGCGAGTCCGAAGAGGGCCTCGGCTACGGCCTGGTGAGCACCCTCCTGTACGGCCTCGCCGGCGTGCTGGTGATGACCCTGGTCGGCATCGTGATCGGGCACCTCACGCCGGGCCAGATGGGCGCGGTCGCCCTCGACGACAGCAGCGACGGCCGCCCGCACCCCGCCGCCTGGGTGCAGGCCGGGATGTACCTCGGCACCGCCCTCATGGTCGGCGCGGCACTGTCATAGGCGCCGCACCCGTGAGCACCACCGCACTTCGGGGCCGCGACACCGCGGCACCCACCCGCCCCCCGGCCGTCCGGCACACCCGGGGGGCGCGCTTCCTCCTGCTGCTCGCCGTCTTCCTCTGCGCCGCCTGCGGCCTCGTCTACGAGCTCGCGCTGACCGCGCTGGGCAGCTACCTCATCGGCAACTCCGTCCTGCAGACCTCCGTGGTCATCTCCGTGATGGTCTTCGCGATGGGTCTGGGCTCGCTCGCCGCCAAGCCGCTGCGCCGCCGCGCGGTCGGCGCGTTCGCCGTCGTCGAGGGCGTCCTCGCGCTGGTCGGCGGGCTGTCCGTGCTGGTGCTGTACGCCGCGTTCGCCTGGCTCCAGCTCTACACCCCGGCGATGATCGTGATCACGCTGATCGTCGGCCTCCTGATCGGGGCCGAGATCCCGCTGCTGATGACACTGCTGCAACGCATCCGGCGCCAGGAGGCGGGCAGCGCCGTCGCCGACATGTTCGCCGTCGACTACATCGGGGCGCTGGTCGGCGGGCTGTGCTTCCCGCTGCTGCTCCTGCCGACGTTCGGACAGCTGCGGGGCGCGCTGGTGGTCGGCGCGGTCAACGCGGTGGCCGGCGTCCTCGTGGTCCTCTTCATCTTCCGCAGACAGACCCGGCGTTTCGTCCAGGTCGGTCTCCTGTCCGGCGCGACGGCCGTACTCGCCGTCCTCGGTACGGCGTACGTGCTCGCGGACGACCTGGAGGTCACCGCGCGCCAGCAGATGTACCAGGACCCGATCGTGCACGCCGAGACGACGCCGTACCAGGACATCGTCGTCACCCGCTCCACCGCCTTCACCGGCGGTGACGACACCCGACTCTTCCTCAACGGCGACCTCCAGTTCAGCTCCGTCGACGAGTACCGCTACCACGAGTCGCTCGTCCACCCCACGCTGTCCGGACGCCACGGCGAGGTCCTGATCCTGGGCGGCGGGGACGGGCTCGCCCTGCGCGAGGTCCTGCGCTACGACGACGTGCGGCAGGTGACTCTCGTCGAGCTGGACCCGGCCATGACCGACCTCGCCCGTGACTTCGAGCCGCTGCGCAGGCTGAACGACGGGGCGTTCGCCGACCCCAGGGTCCAGGTGGTCAACGCCGACGCCTTCAACTGGCTGCGCACCGCCCGGCAGCGCTACGACGCGGTGATCATCGACTTCCCCGACCCGGACACGGCCGCGCTGGCCAAGCTGTACTCGGTGGAGTTCTACACCCTGCTCGGCCAGGTCCTGACGCCGCAGAGCCAGGTCATGGTGCAGAGCGGGTCGCCGTTCTTCGCGCCGAAGACGTTCTGGTCGATCGCGGCCAGCGTCGAGGCGGCCGGCTACACGACCGCCGAGTTCCAGGTCGACGTGCCGAGCTTCGGCAACTGGGGCTTCGTGCTGGCCACCCGCGGCGGCACCGCTCCCCCGCCGCTCCGGCTGTCGCCGGACGCCCCGCGCCTGCGCTATCTGGACGACTCGGTCCTCGGGGCGGCCACGGTGTTCCCCGTCGACCGCCGCCGCGAGGACGTACGGCCGAGCACGCTGATGGAGCCGACGGTGCTGGAGTACGTGCTCGACGAGTGGAAGAACTACTGAGCCGGCGCCGGGCGGAGCCAGGATGATCCCGGCTCCGCACGGCGCGGTCCCCGTCAGGCGATGAGGTCGGCGACCAGGACGGCGAACTCGTCGGGGGTGGCCAGGCGCACGCCGAGGGTCTCCGCCTTGGCGCGCTTGGAGCCGGCGCCCTCCCCCGCGACGACCAGGCTGGTCTTCTTGGAGACGCTGGAGGAGGAGCGGCCTCCCGCGCGCTCGACGAGTTCGTTCATCTCGTTGCGGCTCAGCTTCTCCAGCGGGCCCGTCATCGCACCGGTGACCACAACCGTCATGCCGGCCAGCGGCCCACCGGCCGGTTCGGCGGCGGATTCGGTGGTGCCGTCGTCCTCGTCGGCCGCGGGGGCGACCGGCGGGGTGGCGCCGGGCTCGGTCATGTTGACTCCCGCCGCGACCAGCTTGTCGATGAGCGGGGCGAGTTCGGCCAGCTCCGCCACGATCGACGGGGCTTTCTCGGTGCCGATGCCGTCCACGCGCTGGATCGCTTCCGCGTCGGCGGCCCGCAGGTGGTCCATGGTGGCGAAGTGGCGGGCGATACGGCGGGACATGGAGCGCCCGGTGCCGCGCACGCCGAGCGCGCACAGTACCCGCGCCAGCGGTCTGCCCTTGGCCGTGGCGAGCGCGGCGAGCAGGTTGTCGGTGCTGGTCTCGCCCATCCGGTCCAGGCCGAGCAGCTGCTCGCGGGTGAGGATGAACAGGTCGGCGAGATCGGCGACCAGCCCCGCTTCGACGAGCTGCACGACGCGGGTCCGGCCGAGGCCCTCGATGTCGAGCTGGTCGCGTCCGGCGGCGTAGGAGAGGGAGGCGACGAGGTGGCAGTTGCGGCCGTTCTCGCAGCGCCAGCGCTGCTCGCCGGTGTCGATGGCCGACCCGCAGCGCGGGCAGACGGCGGGGAAGACGATCGGCTGTTCCTCGCCGGTGCGCAGGTGGGCGACGGGGGCCTCGACGCGGGGGATGACGTCACCGGCCCGGTGGACCATGACGTGGTCGCCGAGGCGCAGGTCGCGGCGGGTGATGTCGGCCGGGTTGTGCAGGGTGGCGTAGGTGATCGTGGAGCCGTCGATCTCCACCGGGGCGAGGACGGCGCGGGGCGCGATGATGCCGGTGCGGCCCACGTTCCACTCCACCTCCAGGAGGCGGGTGATCTTCTCGACGGCCGGCAGTTTGTAGGCGATCGCCCAGCGCGGGGCCCTGGTGCCCGATCCGGCGGCCTGCTGGTCGGCGGCCAGGTCGGCCTTGACGACGATCCCGTCGATCCCGAACGGCAGCTCGGGACGGAGTGCGCCGATCTCCCGCACCCGGGCCAGGACGGCCTCCACGGTGTCCGCGGTGACGCCGGGCACGGCCGTCGTGGCGGTCGTGTTCACGCCGAGCACCGCGGCGCGGGCCATCAGGTCGCTGTGGGCCGCCTCGCCGAGGGCGGCGGCGAGGTCCGCCTCGGTGTCGGCGAGGGGGAGCAGGCCGTAGCCGAAGAAGGTCATCGGCACGGTGTAGGCGCGATCCTTGGCGCGCAGGGTGCCCGCGGCGGCGTTGCGCGGGTTGGCGAAAGGCTGGCCGCCGTGCGCGGTACGGACCTCGTTGGCGTGCTCGAACTGGGCGGTCGTCATGAGGACTTCGCCGCGCACCTCCACGGTGACCGGCTCGGTCAGTCGCTCGGGCAGGCCGTCGACGGTGCCGGCGGCGTGCGTGACGTCCTCGCCGGCCGTCCCGTCGCCCCGCGTGATCAGCCGGGTCAGGCGACCGTGGGTGTAGCGGGCCGCGATCGCGAGGCCGTCCAGCTTCGGCTCGACGCTGTAGCGCTCCGCCTCGTGGCCGACGCGCCGGGCCAGGGACGCGGCCCAGGCGGTGAACTCCTCCGGCGAGAACACGTTGTCGAGGCTGAGCATCGGGACCGTGTGCGGAACGTCGCCCTCCACGGCGCCGCCCGCCACCTTGCCGGTCGGCGAGTCGGGCAGGACCTGCTCGGGATGGGCGGCCTCCCAGGCCGCGATTCCCCGCACCAGGCGGTCGTAGGCGTCGTCGTCCAGCACCGAGGTGCCCCCGGTGTAGTAGGCGGCGGACGCCTGCACGGCGTCCTCGACCGCCTGCGCGTAGGCGGCGGCATCCACGATCTGTGCGGCAGGTGTCGTCATACCCGCCATCCTGCCTCCCACCACTGACAACGCCCTTGCGCGAGGCCTGCCGGAGCCCCGACGACCACGCCCCTGGTGACAGGTCCCGCCCGCCGGGGTGAGAGGCTCGGCCTTGTTCACTGTGCGCCGCCTCTCGTCCGCTCCGCCCCACCCCTCCTCAAGAATGTTTTATATTCAACTATGACTCGACGGATCTTCATCGACAAGCAGAGCCCCAAGGCCTACCACGCACTCCTGCAGACCTCCGAGGCCGTGCGCGCGACAGCCGCCGAGGCGGGCCTGGAGCGCACCGTCGTCGAGCTCGTCAATCTGCGTGTCTCGCAGCTCAACGGCTGCGCCTTCTGCCTCGACCTGCACACCAAGGCCGCCCTGCGCGCCGGAGACTCCCCCCGGCGCCTCGGCGTGCTCGCCGCCTGGCGGGACACCGAACTGTTCAGCCCGCTGGAACGCGCCGCGCTGGCCCTGGCGGAGGCGACCACCTTCCCGGCCGACGCCGCCGCGCAGGAGGCCGCGTACGCCGACGCCCGGCAGGCCCTCACCGAGGACCAGATCTCGGCGGTGATCTGGGCGGCGGTCACCATCAACGCCTTCAACCGGGTGTCCGTCATGAGCAAGCACCCCGTGCGCTGACCGGGAGGCTCAGCGCACGACACCGCGTCGCGCCTCTTCGGCACGGTCCCCGGCCGTCGGGACGTCCTTGACGAACACGATCCCGTCGCTGCCCGCCAGATGGGCCGGGTCCAGCGGGGCGTAGCCGAACCACGGGGAGACGCGGGGCGCGGGCCGCGTGTCGCCGAGGGCGGCGGCCAGCCCGGCAGCGTCGACGAGGCAGCGGTCGTCCGGGAGCGCGTACAGCAACCCTTCGACGGTGTCCGGCGCCGGGGTGTCCACACCCTGGTGCCGGATCGTGCCGAGGGCCGTGGCCAGGAACGCGTACTCCTCGCCCAGGCGGGCGCTCACGATCGCGCCCGCGCCCCACCACTCCAGCGGCATCCCGCCCATCCGCATCGCGCTCTTCTCCCGCTGGAGATGGGAGTTGTGGGCGTGGACCAGCAACGGCCCCCGTTCGGCGAGGGCGAGAAGGTTGCCCGCCATCATCAGGTCCCGCAGCGCGGCCAGCCGGGTGAGCCGGTTCGGCGCAGGGTCGGCCATCGCGAAGTGGTAGCGCAGCAGACCGGTGGCCGTACGCCCGTACAGGCGCGCCCGGTCCCGTGCGTCCCGTGGGTCCGTCGCGATCAGGTGCGGTGACTGGGCGTCCGACAACGCCACCAACTCGTCGGCCACCAGCCGCAGTTCCCTGGCGTCCGCCGACCTCCCCACCGACCTGGCCGGGTCCCTCATCGCGGCGGGCTCGGTCCACCGGTCGTCGGCGCCGAGGAGGTGGTCCAGTGTCTTCGCGGTGCAGGGCAGGAGGTCCGGGTCCACGCGGGCCGCGAGGTAGCCGTGCAGCGCGGTGAGGGACTGCCGGGGGCTCGCGGCGGCGGCCATCTCCAGCGGGCCGTCGAAGCCGGCGAAGCGGACCTGCTCGGACGCGGGCCTGCCGTCGTTGTGGACGCGCATCCAGCGCACGAGTTCCCGGTTGGCCGCGGAGGCGCCCCAGCCGTGGCTGAATCCGTGCTCCATGACGTCGTCGAGGGTGCCCGTGCCGGAGGTGACGTGGTCGTCGACGAGCAGGCCCGACACGCAGTCGCTCTCGACGGCGATGGTGCGGTAACCCTCCTGTTCGACGAGCTGACGGAAGAGGTCGTTGCGGAGGTCGAGGAGCGTGTCCTCGCCGTGCGTGGGCTCGCCCAGGGCGAGGAGCCGGGGCAGGCCCGGCAGCAACTCCCTGACGGCGGCGGCCTCGACGGCACGCACGGTGTCCCTGAGATCGGTAACCATGCCTTCAACGGTATCTTTGAACCCTCCATGGAGACTTGGTGGCAAGTCTCCCGTGACAACGGCAGGCTCATGGGGCAGAACCTTCAAAGCGGTGAGCGGCTCCGGCCGGTCGATCTGGCACGTGCGCACGGTCTGTCCACCCAGGCCGTCAGGAACTACGAGGAGGCCGGCATCCTCCCGGCCGCCGCACGCACCCCGCACGGCTACCGCACCTACACGCCGCTGCACGCGCGGGCCCTGAGCGCCTTCCTCGCCCTGGTGCCCGGCCACGGTCACCGCGCGGCGGCGTCGGTCATGCGGGCGGTGAACGAGGGCGCGGCCGACGAGGCGTTCCGTCTGCTCGACGAGAGCCACGCCCAACTCCTGGAGGACCGGCGGACACTCGGCGCCGTGGAGGACGCACTCCGCGACCTGGCACCCGACGACACGGCGCCGTCCCCGGCGTCGGGCACCTTCATCGGGCCGCTGGCGCACCAGCTCGGCGTCCGCGCCGCCACCCTGCGCAAGTGGGAGCGCGCCGGACTGGTACAGCCCCGCCGCGACCAGCGGACCGGATACCGCGTCTTCGACGAGGCCGACGTACGGGACGCCCGGCTGGCCCACCAACTGCGGCGGGGCGGCTACCTCCTGGAGCAGATCGCCCCGCTGATCGCCCAGGTGCGCTCGGCCGGCGGACGTCAGCCGCTGGAGGCCGCGCTGACCGACTGGCGTGCCCGGCTGACCGCCCGCGGCCGGGCGATGCTGACCGGGGCCGCCGAGCTGGAGGCGTACCTTCGCTTCCGCGGATGAGCAGTCGCCCGCTCCTCACCTCGTCCCGGCGCCCGCGATCGCGTGGCGGCGTGCTTGCATACGGCGGTGACCTCCGCCCCCGCCGCGACGCCGGCGCTCTCCGTCCGGCCGCGTGTGCCGGCCGACCTGGACGACTGTGTGGACGCCCTGGCGCTGGTGCACGCGCACAGCCGCTACCCGGTCAACTGGCCCGCCGAGCCCGCCGCCTGGCTCACCCCGCCGGCTCTCCTGGCGGCCTGGGTGGCCGAACGGGACGGACGGATCGTCGGACATGTGGCGCTGTGCCGGGGCGAGGGCGGCGATCCCGCAGCGCAGTTGTGGGCGGCGCGCGGCGGCGGGGTGCCCGCGGTCTGCGTCAACCGGCTGTTCGTGGCGCCCGAGGCGCGCGGGCTCGGCGGCGGAGCGGCCCTCATGGAGCGGGCGGTCGCACAGGCGCGCTCTCGCGGGCTGCACCCGGTGCTGGACGTGGTGGCCGCCGACCCGGCCGCGGCCTTCTACGCCCGGCTCGGCTGGCAGCACCTGGGCCTCGTGGACCAGCGATGGGGTCCCGGCCAGGTGGTCTCCCTGCGCTGCTTCGCCGCACCGGAGCACGCCGTGCGGACCGGCTAGCACGGAACCGGGCGCCGTGGGTGCCGGGATGACGGGATGACACCCGGATTCGCGCCTTATCTCACCCGTTCCGTGGGGCCCACCCCCACCTCGCCGCCGCACTCCCCACCCGCGTGAGAAAGTGGCCGCCCAGGTGAGACAGGGGAGTATGTGACACCTAGTCATAGTTGGTCCCGTACGCGCAGGGAGACACTGACCCTGCTGACGGCGCTCGGCACGCTGGCCGGTGCGGCCCTGACGGGGGCGGCACCGGCCGGCGCGGCGACCGGGACGCGTACGGGGACCACGATCTCATCCGGTGTGGTGTACCGGCAGTACGACCTGACGGCGGGGGCCGGTGTGACGCGCGTGCACGTGCTCGCCGTCGACCTCACCGACACCCGCGTGCGTCTGGGCCTGCTGTATCCGGGGAAGGTCGCGTCCCGCGCCCCCCTCTCCCTGCAGGCCACCGCGCAGAAGGCCGTCGCCGGCATCAACGGCGACTTCTTCAACATCACGGAGGCACAGCATCCGGGCGTCGTCGCGACCGGCGCGAGCGTGGGTCCGGCGATCGCGAACGGCAAGGTGCTCAAGGCCGCCGTCCCGACGGGGCAGCGGTTCGGCCCGCAACTGCCTCCGGGTACGGACACCGACGACGTGCTCGGGGTGAGCGGTGACGGGCGGGCCCGGCTGGACAGCCTGGCCCTGACCGGCACGGTCACCACCCTGGGCCGACGGCTGCCGCTGCGCGGGCTCAACCAGTACGCGCTGGCGGAGAACTCCATCGGCGCGTACACGTCCGACTGGGGCGGCGTCTCGCGGGCGCGGGCCACCTGCGGCACCGACACCGACCGGGCCGCGCCGTGCGCCACCCGCACCTACGAGGTGACGGTGAAGCGGGGCCGGGTGGTGTCGGGGTCGGCCGGACCGGGCAGCG
Source organism: Streptomyces bobili (assembly GCF_002154575.1). GTDB lineage: Bacteria > Actinomycetota > Actinomycetes > Streptomycetales > Streptomycetaceae > Streptomyces > Streptomyces bobili. The sequence goes on along the minus strand of NZ_MUBA01000121.1, from coordinate 22,572 downwards.
GCCCCATCGCGGCGGGCGTGACGGTGCTCGTCGGCCGGGAGGCGGGGGCGCAGCGTCTGCGGACACTGGTCGAGGGGCAGCGGGTGTCGGTGCGGTACGACCTGACGGCCGCCTCGCGGCGCGCCTACCGCTTCGCCCTCGGCGGCTATCCGGTGCTCACCGGCGGGAAGCCGCTGCCGGGCCTGGACACGCGGACCTCCGCGGTACGCACCGCGGCGGGCATCGCGAACGGCGGACAGCGCGTGCTGCTGTTCGCCGTGGACGGCGCGCCCGCGTACCGCAGGGGGCTGACGATCGCCGAGGTCGCCGCCGCCCTCAAGAGCCTCGGTGCGACCGAGGGATTCAGCCTGGACGGCGGCGGATCCTCGACGCTGGTGGCGCGCGCGCCGGGCGCGGCCAGGGTGTCGGTGCGCAACCATCCCTCCGACGGCACGGAACGTGCCGTGCCCAACGGCATCGGGGTGTTCACGCGGTGAAAGGTGCCCTCACCCAGGGGCCGTTCGGCCGGTGATCCCGCGGGGGCCTCACGGCCGCAGGCTGCTGACGATGTCGGCGGTCGCCGTGAGGCCGCTCTGGATGGTGGGGGCCATGCTCGTGCCGGCCAGGAAGAAGCCGAGCAGCAGGCAGACCAGCGCGTGCGACACCTTCAGCCCGCCGCTGCGCAGGAAGATCACCGCCAGGATCAGCAGCAACAGCACCACGGAAATGGAAACGGCCACGTCAACCTCCTCCGCCACGTCCGCTTTCGCGGCATTCGGCCGCAAGTGTGGCGTAGCGGAGGGTTCGTCCGTGCGGCTGACCTGTCCTCCGAACGAGTGGTTCCCGGATCGGCCGGGATGAGCGGCCCGGGAGATCGGACGCGGTTACGCCGTCCCGCGGGCGTCCAGGAAGGCCTCCAGGCCTGCCAGGTCGTCGGTGTTGAGGTAGTCGACACCGGCATCGAAGAGTTCGCCCCACAGCGCGTCACGGGCCGGGCCCTCGAGGTCGGGCGTGGCCCAGAAGCGGACCTTCTGCCCGCGGTCGTGCGCGGCCCCGACGATGGCGCGCAGCTTCTGCCGTTCCGCGTCGGGGAAGGCGCCGACGCCCCGCCAGGTGAAGTTGAGCGTCCAGTTGTCGCTGATCAGGGAGGCGAAGGAGGCGTCGGTGGAGCCGAGGTCGGCGAGACGTCCGTCGTAGAAGGCGCGGCGGACGGTCTGTGCCGTCATCGGCGGCCGGGCGGCACGGTCGCCGGAGATGACGGCGGTGACCGGGCCGCGGCGCACCCGGCCGTGGTCGTAGGTGGTGAACAGGTGCTTGTAGCGGCGCAGTCGGCGGTCGAGTTCGAGGTACGTCGAGGAGCCCTCGGTCTTGATGTCGATCAGCAGTTGCAGCGGAGTGCGCGAACCCCGGTGGACGGTTCCGCCGTTGGCCCTGACGCGGGCGGCGAGCGGGGCGAGGTAGAGGGATTCGAGGGTGCGGGTCGGGTCGAGGTCCACCGGGTCGTGGGCGACGAGGAGTTGGCCGTCGACGAGGAAGATGTCGGCCTCGACGCTGCCGAAGCGGTGGTCGAGGGCGTCGAGCAGGGGGCGGGGGTGCTCGTAGTCGTTGTGGGCGTGGGCGTGCCACAACGGGTGCGGGCGGGGCTTCCGTTCGTCGGCGGAGGGGAGCTTGTGTCCACCGGCGAAGGCGCTGCCGGCGGGCGGCGCGAGCACTGCCGTGAGGGCGGCGCCGGCCGTGGTGAGGGCTCTGCGGCGGGTGATGAGGGCCATGCTCTGCCTCCCTGTGGGACGGGTCTGAACCACAGGGAGTATGAGTCCGGCCGGGCCGCTATGAACCTGTACATGCCAGTAGTTGGCCGGACTGCCGCCGGGTGTTCACTCCTTCCGCGCGAGCGCACGGAATAGCCCGCCCCAGGTGGGGCGGGCTTCACCGGTGAGGGACCGTCAGGGAGCGGGCAGGTCGACGAGTCCGGCCAGGGTGTCGCGGTGGGCGCCCGCGGTGCCGTAGGCGATCGAGTCGGCCTTCGCCCGCTTCAGGTACAGGTGGGCCGGGTGCTCCCAGGTCATCCCGAGGCCGCCGTGCAGCTGGACCGCCTCCTCGGCGGCGTGGACGGCGACGGACGCGGCGTACGCCTGGGCCACGGCGACGGCCACGTCGGCGTCCTCGCCGGTCGTGAGCGCGTCGGCCGCACCCCGGGCGGCGGCCCGCAGGTTGACGACCTCCAGCCACAGCTGGGCGAGCCGGTGCTTGAGCGCCTGGAAGCCGCCGACGGGCCGGTTGAACTGCTTGCGGTCCTTCAGGTAGCGCACGGTCTCGGTCAACGCCCATTCGGCGACACCGAGTTGCTCGGAGGCGAGCAGTCCGGCGCCGGTGCGCAGGGCTCGGCGTACGGCGGGGGCGGCGTCCCCGAGCCGGCGGCCGGACACCCCGGCGAGGGTCACCGTGGCGAGCGGCCGGGTCAGGTCGAAGGACACCTGCGGGGTGACGGTCGCGGCGGCGGCCTCGACCGCGTACAGCCCGCCGTCGTCCGCGGGCACGAGGAGCAGGTCGGCGAAGGCCGCGTCGGCGATGCCGGTCAGCTCACCGTGCAGGCGGCCGTCCTCCAGCCGTACGGACGGGAAGGCGGCGCCGGGCGCGGTGTGCAGGCCGACGGCGAGCGCGGCGACCGTCGTGCCCTGCGAGAGCCCGGCGAGCAGGTCGTCGGAGCCGCAGGCGAGCAGCGCCTCGGTGGCGACGACGGCGCTCGTCAGGTACGGAACGGGGGCGACCGCGCGGCCCAGTTCCTCCAGGACGACGGCCGCCTCGCGGTGGGTGGCGCCCTGGCCGCCCAGCCCCTCGGGGACCAGCAGACCGGCGAGCCCCATCTTGTCGGTGAGGGCCTTCCACAGCCGGAGGTCGTGCGGGGCGTCCGACTCGGTGCGGGCGATCACGCCGGCCGCGTCGCAGTGGTCGCCGAGCAGATCGCGGACCGCGGCGCGGAGGGCCTCTTCCTCCTCGGTGTAGAGCAGATCGGTCATCGGGCCAGGTCCTTCCAGGCGACGTCCTTGTCGGTGCGCGGCTCGGTGGGCAGACCCAGCACGCGCTCGGCGACGATGTTCAGCAGGACCTCGGTGGTCCCGCCCTCGATGCTGTTGCCCTTGGAACGCAGGTAGCGGTAGCCCGCCTCGCGGCCGGTGAAGTCGACGAAGTCGGGCCGGCGCATGGTCCAGTCGTCGTACGACAGGCCCTCCTCGCCCAGGAGTTCCACCTCCAGGCCGCTGATCTCCTGGTTGAGGCGGGCGAAGGCGAGCTTCATGCCGGCGCCCTCGGGTCCGGGCTGGCCGGCGACGAGCTGCTGGCGCAGCCGTTCGGCGGTGAGCCGGGAGACCTCGGCCTCGACCCACAGCTTCAGGAGCCGCTGGTGCAGGTCGTGGGTGCGCAGTCCGGGACGCTCGCGCCAGGTCCTGGCGGCGGGGCCGATCATGCCGCCCTCGCGGGGCAGTCGCATGCCGCCGATGGCGACGCGCTCGTTGTTGAGCGTGGTCTGCGCGACCCGCCAGCCGTCGCCGACCTCGCCGAGGCGGTGGGCGTCGGGGATGCGGACGCCGGTGAGGAAGACCTCGTTGAACTCGGCCTCGCCGGTGATCTGCCGCAGCGGGCGCACCTCGACGCCGGGGTCGCTCATGTCGCACACGAAGTACGTGATGCCCCGGTGCTTGGGCACGTCCGGGTCGGTGCGCGCGATGAGGATGGCCCAGCGGGCGACATGGGCGCTGGACGTCCACACCTTCTGCCCGTTGACGACCCAGTCCTCGCCCTCCCGGACGGCGCGGGTGCCCAGGGCGGCCAGGTCGGAGCCGGCGCCGGGCTCGCTGAAGAGCTGGCACCAGACCTCCTCGCCGGTCCACAGGGGCCGCAGGAAGCGCCGTTTCTGCTCCTCGGTGCCGTACTGGAGGATCGTCGGCGCGGCCATGCCCAGGCCGATGCCGATGCGCCGGGGATCGTTGTCGGGGGCGCCCGCGGCCTCCAGCTCGGCGTCCACGACGGCCTGGAGGGAACGGGGGGCGCCGAGCCCGCCGAGCCCTTCGGGGTAGTGCACCCAGGCCAGGCCGGCGTCGAAACGGGCCCTGAGGAAGTCGAGCGGGTCGGTGCCGGCCGGCGGGTGGGCGGCCAGCAACTCTGCGGTGCGGCGCCGGAGTTCGGCTGCGTCGGTCATACGGCGGCTCCGTTCTGCGGTACGACGGCGACCCGGCCGGTGGTGACACCGTCGGCGACGCGCTGGACGGCGGCGGCGGCCCCGTCCAGCGGCACGCGCTCACTCACCAGCGGCTTGATCACGCCACGGGCGGCCAGGTCGGTGAGCTGCTCGTGGCAGTGCTGGACCAGCTTGGGGTTCTTGGTGTTGTACAGGCCCCAGTGCAGGCCGAGGATCGAGTAGTTCTTCACCAGGGCGTGGTTGAGGGAGGGGCTGGGGATCGTCCCGCTCGCGAAGCCGACGACCACGATGCGGCCCTCGAAGGCGACGACCTTGGCGGACTGGGTGTAGGCCTCGCCGCCGACCGGGTCGTAGATCACGTCGGCGCCCCGGCCGCCGGTGGCCTCCTTGACTGCGCCGACCACGTCCTCGGCGCGCCGGTCGATCACCACGTCGCAGCCCAGCTCGCGGGCGACGGCCGCCTTGTCGGGCCCGCCGACGACGCCGATGACGGTGGCGCCGGCGGCCTTGCCGAGCTGTACGGCGGCGCTGCCGACCCCGCCCGCCGCGGCGTGCACGAGGAGCGTCTCACCGGCCTCCAGCCGGGCCCGGCGGTGCAGGCCGAACCAGCCCGTCTGGTAGCCGATGTGCAGCGCGGCGGCCTCCGCGTCGTCCAGCGAGTCCGGCGCCTGCAGCAGGGCGGCGGTGTCCGCGACGGCGTACTCGGCGAAACCGCCGTACGGCAGCGCGGGGTTGGCGATGACGCGGCGGCCGTCCTCGGTCTCGCCGCAGATCTCCACGCCCGGCGTGAACGGCAGCGGCGGCCTGACCTGGTAGTGGCCGCGGACCATGAGCACGTCCGGGAAGTTGATGTTCGCGGCGCGCACCTTGAGCAGGGTCTGGCCCTCGCCGGGCGTGGGCCGCTCGACGTCCGAGAGCCGCATCACCTCGCTCGGCTCGCCGTTCTCGTGCACCTGCCATGCCTGCATGCGGAGCCTCCACGGGACTGCGTCGTCTGACCGGGGTCGATCGCATACTAAGCGGTCGCTTGCCGTTCAGGGAACAGCCGGCGGGCAACAGGCCGGACTGCGGACGCGTCGGATGCGTCACGCCCCCTTGGGCCGCGCCCGCACATGCATCCGCTCGCCCTGCGGTCCGAAGAGGCTGAGGAACTCCACCGGCCCCTCCCCCGTCGACCCGAACCAGTGCGGCACCCGCGTGTCGAACTCGGCGGCCTCCCCCGCCGACAGCACCACGTCGTGCTCGCCCAGCACCAGCCGCAGCCGCCCGGACAGCACGTACAGCCACTCGTACCCCTCGTGCGTCCGGGGGTCCGGGTCGCCCGTGCGCTGCGGTTCCAGCACCTTGAACGCCTGGAGGCCGCCGGGCTGGCGGGTCAGCGGCCAGTGGGTGCGGCCGTGCCGGACGATCGGCTGGGCCCGGACCCGCGGGTCGCGCACCGACGGCGCGCCCACCAGTTCGTCCAGCGCCACCTCGTGGGCCCGCGCGATCGGCAGCAGCAGCTCCAGGCTGGGCCTGCGCAGTCCGGACTCCAGCCGGGACAGCGTGCTCACCGAGATACCGGTCGCCTCGGACAGCCCCGCCAGCGTGGCGCCGCGTTCCTTGCGGATCCGGCGCAGCCGGGGCCCGACCTCGGCGAGCACGGTGTCCATGTCGTCGTCGACGCCGTCCACGTCATCCGCCCTGCCGTCGTCACTCATGGATCCCATTGCAGTTTCGGCAAACTTGTTTGTCAATACGGCAGTGTGGCGTGACGGTGGACGTGGAGGTGGTCACACATGACCGAGAACACCGCACTCGCGGACAGCTACGAAGTGATCGTCATCGGCGGCGGCGCCGCGGGCCTGTCCGCGGGCCTGGTGCTGGGCCGGTCCCGGCGCCGCACCCTGGTCGTCGACGCGGGCGAGCCGCGCAACGCGCCCGCCGCCCACATGCAGGGCTATCTGTCGCGGGACGGCATGTCCCCGGCCGAGTTCCTGGCCACCGGGCGCGAGGAGATCGCCCGGTACGGCGTGGAGCTGGTCCGGGACCGGGCCGTGGACGCCACTCGGGACGACGGTTTCACGGTGACGCTGGCGGGCGGCCGGACCGTGCGGGCCCGGCAGCTCGTCGTCGCCACCGGCCTGAAGGACGAGCTGCCCCCGGTCGAGGGGCTCGCCGAGCGGTTCGGACGCGATGTGCTGCACTGCCCGTACTGCCACGGCTGGGAGGTCCGCGACCAGGCCTTCGGGGTGCTCGCCACCAGCCCGATGAGCGTGCACCAGGCGCTGATCGTGACCCAGTGGTCGAAGGACGTGACGCTGTTCCTGCACACGGTGACCGAGGCGGAGCTGTCCGCCGACGACCTGCGCCGGCTCGCGGCGGCCGGTGTCCGGGTGGTACCCGGCGAGGTGGCCGGGCTGGTCGTGGAGGACGACCGGCTCACCGGGGTCCGGCTGGGGGACGGGAGCGCGCACGCCCGCGAGACGCTGTTCGTCGCGCCCAGGGCGGTGCCGCGGACCGACCTGTTGGCACGGCTGGGCGCCGAGATGACCGAGACACCGTTCGGCGTCTACCCGGTGGTGGACGGCCGGGGCCTGACCACCGTGCCGGGCCTGTGGGCGGCGGGCAACGCCTCCGGCTTCGCGGAGCAGGTGATCAACGCGGCGAGCCGTGGCTACCGTGCGGGCGCCGCGATCAACGGGGAGCTGCTGCTGAACGATCTGGACGCCGCCGTCCAGGTGTAGTCGCCACGCCGGCGTTGCACCATGGCTGCATGCTGCTGACCCGGCTCGCCGATGTGTCCCGCGAGGTCGCCGCCACCTCGGCGCGCTCCCGCAAGATCGCTCTGCTCGCCGCGCTGTTCCGGGACGCACAGGCGCAGGACGTGCCGATCGTGATCCCGTATCTCGCCGGACGGCTCCCGCAGGGGCGGCTCGGCATCGGCTGGAAGGCGCTGAGCCGCCCGGTCGCCCCGGCCGCCGCGCCGACCCTGACCGTACGCGAGGTGGACGCCCGGCTCACCGCGCTGGGCGCACTGTCGGGCCCCGGATCCCAGGCCGAACGGGCTCGTCTGGTCGGCGAGTTGATGGGCGCGGCCACTGAGGACGAGCAGCGTTTCCTGATCGCCCTGATCACCGGCGAGGTCCGGCAGGGCGCCCTGGACGCGGTGGCGGTGGAGGGCCTCGCGGAGGCGACCGCCGCTCCCCCGGCGGACGTGCGCCGGGCGGTCATGCTGGCCGGGTCGCTCCGGACGGTGGCCGAGGCGCTGCTCACGGACGGGCCGGCGGCACTGGAACGGTTCCGGCTCACGGTCGGCCGCCCGGTGCTGCCGATGCTCGCGCACACCGCGTCCTCGGTGGCCGAGGCCGTCGGCAAGCTGGGCGCCTGCGCGGTGGAGGAGAAGCTGGACGGCATCCGCGTCCAGGTCCACCGGGACGGCGACACCGTACGGGTCTACACCCGCACCCTCGACGACATCACCGACCGGCTGCCCGAACTCACCTCGGCGGCAATGGGGTTGAACGGCGAACGGTTCATCCTGGACGGCGAGGTCATCGCCCTCGACGACGCCGGCCGGCCGCGTTCCTTCCAGGAGACCGCGGGCCGGGTCGGCTCCCGGGCGGACGTGGCCACGGCCGCCGCGGCGGTCCCCGTCTCGCCCGTCTTCTTCGACGCGCTGTCGGTCGACGGCCGGGACCTGCTCGACCTGCCCTTCTTCGAGCGGCACGCGGAGCTGGCCCGGCTGGTGCCCGAGCCGATGCGGGTGCGCCGGACGGTCCTGGCGGGCGAGGCCGACCTCCAGGCGGCCGAGGACTTCCTGGAGGAGACGCTGGCCAGGGGCCATGAGGGCGTGGTCGTGAAGTCCCTCGACGCGCCCTACAGCGCGGGCCGGCGCGGCGCGTCCTGGCTGAAGTTCAAGCCCGTGCACACGCTCGACCTGGTGGTCCTGGCCGCCGAGCGGGGTCACGGCCGGCGCACCGGCAAGCTCTCCAACCTTCACCTCGGCGCCCGCACCGCCGACGGCGGCTTCGCGATGCTCGGCAAGACCTTCAAGGGCATGACCGACGCCATGCTCACCTGGCAGACCGGCCGCCTCCAGGAGCTGGCCGTCGAGGACGACGGCTGGGTGGTGACCGTACGCCCCGAACTCGTCGTGGAGATCGCCTACGACGGCCTCCAGCGCTCCACCCGCTATCCGGCCGGGGTGACCCTGCGCTTCGCCCGCGTGGTCCGCTACCGCGAGGACAAGCGCCCCGAGGAGGCGGACACCGTGGAGACCCTGCTCGCCGCCCACCCGGAGGTACGGCCGTGACGGCGCGGCGCAGCGCGGGACTGCTGTTGTTCCGGCACACCGCCGACGGTCCGCAGGTGTTGCTGGGGCATATGGGCGGCCCGTACTTCGCGAAGAAGGACGCGGGTGCCTGGACCGTGCCCAAGGGCGAGTACGAGCCCGACGAGCCGGCCTGGGAGGCAGCCCGCCGCGAGTTCCGGGAGGAGCTGGGGGTGGCGCCGCCGGACGGCGAGGCGTTCGCGCTCGGGGAGGTCCGGCAGACCAACGGCAAGATCGTGACGGCCTGGGCGATCGAGGCGGACCTCGACCCGGCGGCGATCGAGCCCGGCACCTTCGTCATGGAGTGGCCGCCGCGCTCGGGGCGGACCGAGGAGTTCCCCGAGCTGGACCGGGTCGCCTGGTACGGCCTGGAGCGGGCGCGCGAGCTGATCGTGAAGGCGCAGGCCGCGTTTCTCGACCGGCTCGCGGAGCACTCGGGCTGAGCGGACGCGCCCGCGTTGCGGGTCCCACCGCGACGCGCGAAGGTCGAAGCACAGCCAGCACTCCAGGAGGTCGGTCATGCCCATCGCGACGGTGAACCCGGCGAACGGCGAGACGCTCAAGACGTACGAGGCCATGGACGAGGAGGAGCTCGAACGCCGGCTCCGCCTCGCCGAGGCCACGTTCCGCACGTACCGCACGACGGCGTTCGCCGACCGCGCCCGGCTGCTGAACCGGGCCGCCGACCTCCTGGACGAGGACCGGGCGGAGATCGCCCGCGTGATGACCACCGAGATGGGCAAGCCGGTGCGGCAGGCACGCGCCGAGGCGGCGAAGTGCGCCAAGGCCATGCGCTGGTACGCCGAGCACGCGCCGGAACTCCTCGCCGACGAGCGGCCCGCCGAGTCCGACGTCAAGGACTCCGGCGCCTCGCACGCCCTGGTCCGCTACCGGCCGCTCGGCCCGGTGCTCGCGGTGATGCCGTGGAACTTCCCGCTGTGGCAGGTCGTCCGCTTCGCCGCGCCCGCGCTGATGGCGGGCAACGTCGGCCTGCTCAAGCACGCCTCGAACGTCCCGCAGACCGCCCTCTACCTGGAGGACCTCTTCCACCGGGCCGGCTTCACCGAGGGCTGCTTCCAGACCCTGCTGATCGGTTCCGGGGCGGTCGACGAGATCCTGCGCGACGAGCGGATCAAGGCGGCCACCCTGACCGGCAGCGAGCCCGCGGGCCGCGCGGTCGCCTCCACCGCGGGCGAGATGGTCAAGAAGACGGTGCTGGAGCTGGGCGGCAGCGACCCGTTCGTCGTCATGCCCTCCGCGGACGTCGACCGGGCGGCCGAGGTCGCGGTGACCGCGCGCGTGCAGAACAACGGGCAGTCGTGCATCGCCGCCAAGCGGTTCATCGTCCACTCGGACGTGTACGACCGCTTCACCGAACGTTTCACCGAGGGGATGAAGGCGCTGAAGGTCGGCGACCCGCTGGAGGAGGAGACGCAGGTCGGTCCGCTCGCGAGCGAGCAGGGCCGCGCCGACCTGGAGGAACTCGTCGACGACGCCCGGCGCGGCGGCGCCACGGTGCTGTGCGGGGGCGAACGTCCCGACGGGCCCGGCTGGTACTACCCCCCGACCGTCCTCGCCGGCCTCGGCCGCGAGATGCGCATCCACCGCGAGGAGGCCTTCGGGCCGGTGGCGACCCTGTACCGGGCGGCCGACCTTGACGAGGCGGTGCTCATCGCCAACGACTCCCCCTTCGGCCTGAGTTCCAACGTATGGACCCGCGAGGCGGCCGAGGTGGACCGTTTTGTACGGGATCTGGAGGCGGGCGGGGTGTACGTCAACGGGATGACCGCGTCCCATCCGGCGTTCCCGTTCGGCGGGGTGAAACGGTCCGGGTACGGGCGTGAGCTGTCCGGGCACGGAATCCGGGAGTTCTGCAACATCACCACGGTTTGGCACGGTGCGTGAGCGCGGCGCGGCTACGATCCCGGTTGTGAACCGCGAAGTGACTCTGCCTCTGATCGTCGATGACCGCGGGACCCTCCAGGTGGCCGCGGCCGACGTGAGCAAGCTGCTCCGCACGCTGGGCGGCCGGTGGCTGCATCTCGTCGAGGCCGGGGCGGAGGGGCTGGACGAGGACACGGTCGCCGCGCTGACCATCGAACTCGCGAAGCTGGCCGACCGCATCGACGTGGCGTGCATCGCGCACAGCAGCGGCGGGGCGCCGTAAAGCCGATACGGTCCGACGCCCAGCCGCCCCCAGCCCGCTACCGGCCGCTACCGGATCGGCATCCCCGACAGGGTCCGCGCGATCACCAGCCGCTGGATCTCGCTCGTGCCCTCGAAGATGGTGTAGATGGCGCTGTCCCTGTGCATCCGCTCCACCGGGTACTCCCGCGTGTAGCCGTTGCCGCCGAGGATCTGGACGGCCTGGGCCGTCACCGTCTTCGCCGTCTCGCTGGCGTACAGCTTCGACATGGAGCCCTCGGCCGCGGTGAACGGGCGGCCGTTGACCGCCATCCAGGACGCGCGCCACACCAGCAGCCGCGCCGCGTCGATCTGGGTGCGCATGTCCGCGAGCTGGAAGGCGACACCCTGGTTGTCGATGATCGGGCGGCCGAACTGCTCGCGCGTCTTCGCGTAGTCGAGGGCGACCTCGTACGCCGCGCGGGCCGTGCCCACGGCCATCGCGCCGACCGCCGGCCGCGAGGCCTCGAACGTCGCCATCGCGGCGTTCTTCACGCGCTCGCCGCCGCCGGCCTTGGCCCGCTCGCGTGCCCGCGCCAGCCGCTCGTCGAGCTTCTGCTTGCCGCCGAGCAGGCAGGAGCCGGGGACGCGCACCTGGTCGAGGATCACCTCGGCGGTGTGCGAGGCGCGGATGCCGTGCTTCTTGAACTTCTGGCCCTGGGCGAGACCGGGCGTGCCCGGCGGGACGATGAAGGAGGCGTGCCCCTTGGAGCCCAGGTCCGGATCGACGACCGCGACGACCACGTGGACGTTGGCGATGCCGCCGTTGGTCGCCCAGGTCTTCGTGCCGTTGATCACCCACTCGTCCTTGGCCTCGTCGTACACGGCACGCGTGCGCATGGAGGCGACGTCGGAGCCGGCGTCGGGCTCCGAGGAGCAGAAGGCGGCCACCTTGACGTCGGCCGGGTCGCCGTACATCTGGGGGATCCAGGTGCCGATCTGTTCCTCGGTGCCGTTGGCGAGGACGCCGACGGCGGCGAGGCCGGTGCCGACGATGGAGAGGGCGATGCCGGCGTCTCCCCAGAACAGCTCTTCCATCGCCATCGGGATACCGAGGCCCGTAGGGTCGAAGTACTGCTGGGCGTAGAAGTCGAGGGAGTAGATGCCGACCTTCGCGGCCTCCTGGATGACCGGCCAGGGAGTCTCCTCACGCTCGTCCCATTCGGCGGCCGCGGGGCGGATGACGTCGGCCGCGAAGCCGTGCAGCCAGTCCCGGACCTCCTTCTGTTCGTCGTTGAGCTCCATGGTGAACTCGGCCATGTCCCCTCCAGTGGCGGAACGTGTGTTACTAGCGGTAACACGAGTCTGTTACCGGTCGGTAGGAAAAGTCAACTCCTGATGACAGCTCGGCAGCCCGTTCGATGTCGGGCCGCCGTCAGGTGTTAGTTTGCGCAGGCGTCACCGAATCACCACGGGTGGGGAGAGCACATGGACACCACACAGCGGACCGAGCAGCAGAGGTCCGCCGACCGCCGCCGGCGTGAACTGCTGGAGGCCGCCGACAGAGTGGTGCTCCGCGACGGGCCCCAGGCCTCCATGAACGCCATCGCGGCGGAGGCCGGCATCACCAAGCCCATCCTCTACCGCCACTTCGGCGACAAGGGCGGACTGTACGCCGCTCTCGCCAAGCGGCACACCGACGCGCTGCTCGCCTCGCTGCGGGCCGCGCTGGACGCTCCCGCCGAACGCCGGGAGCGGGTCGAGGCCACGCTGGACACCTACCTCGCGGCCATCGAGGCCCGCCCTCAGGTCTACCGCTTCCTGATGCACCCGTCGGACGGCGCCCCCGGCGAGCAGGGTTTCGACGTCGGCAAGCACTCGGCCCCCGTGCTGCGGCGGATGGGCGAGGAGCTGGCCCAGGTCATCGAGGAGCGGCTCGACCTCGGCCCCGGCACCCAACAGCTCGCCCGTGTCTGGGGACACGGGCTCGTCGGGATGATGCACGCGGCCGGGGACTGGTGGCTGGGTGAACGGCCCTGCTCCCGCGCCGAGCTGGTGCGCAGCCTCGCCGATCTGCTGTGGGGCCGCCTCGCCGCCGCGGGCGACAAGGTGGGCGGTCCCGGGTTCTGACCCGGCCCCGCGCCCCCGGATGCGTCCGCTCACCCGCTCCAGGAGGCCCGCGCCACCTGGCGCGTCAGCCGCCGTTTGCGCCAGCCCTGAACGCGGTCCGCGTACACCCGCCCCTCCAGGTGGTCGCATTCGTGCTGCAAGCATCTGGCAAAGAATCCCGTCCCGTGGACCGTGACCGGTTCGCCCGTCACCGTGAACCCCTCGACGAGCGCGTGGTCGTAGCGTTCCGTCCCCGCTTCCAGGCCCGGCAGGGACAGACAGCCCTCCGGGCCGCGGATCACCACACCGTCGGCGTCCACCAGGCGTGGGTTGACGAGATGGCCGAGGTGGCGGACGTCCTCGTCGTCGGGGCAGTCGTAGACGAACACCCGCAAGGCCTCGCCGACTTGGTTGGCGGCGAGGCCCACGCCCTCGGCCGCGTACATCGTGGCGAAGAGGTCCTCGACGAGACGGGCCAGTTCCGGACCGAACTCGGTGACCTCCGCGCAGGGTTGCCGCAGGACCGGATCACCGAGCAGGGTGAGGGGCCGGACGCGCCCGTGGGCGCCCGGGATGGAACCTTGTCGCATGGCGGCAAGGGTACGGTCCTTTCTGACACGCGCATGCCGTGCGCAGCGTGAGACGGTGCCGGGATTCGGGACTGTGAATGGATCTCGATAGGCTGACCACCTACCACGTTGCCGTCAGGCTTCAGGCGCGGCGCGTACGCAAGGAGGATCGAGAACTGATGGCAGGCAACTCGGACCCGCTCACGCCGCGGGCCAAGATCGCCGTGACCGCGGGCAAGGCGGTCGCTGCGGCATCGCGGGCCGCGGGACGCGGCAGCGGTTCGGTGATCGGCGGCCGGGTGGCGCTGAAACTCGACCCCGACCTCCTCGCCCGGCTCGCCCAGAACCTGGATGTCATCCTCGTCTCGGCGACCAACGGCAAGACCACGACCACCCGTCTCATCGCGGAGGCCCTGGGGGCCGCGGGCCCGGTCGTCTCCAACGCGCTCGGCGCGAACATGCCCGCCGGCATCACCTCGGCGCTCGCGGGCGGCTCGGACGCCAAGTACGCCGTGATCGAGGTCGACGAGAAGTACCTCGCCGGGGTCGCCCGCGACACCGCGCCCAAGTGCATCGCGCTGCTCAACCTCTCGCGCGACCAGCTGGACCGCGCCGCCGAGACCCGCATGCTCGCCGAGAACTGGCGCGAGGGACTGGCCGGTTCCAAGGCCGTCGTCATCGCCAACGCCGACGATCCCCTGGTGGTGTGGGCCGCGTCCTCCTCCCCCAACGTGATCTGGGTCGCCGCCGGGCAGATGTGGAAGGACGACGCCTGGTCCTGCCCGTCCTGCGGCGGTGTGATGCAGCGCCCCGGCGACGACTGGTTCTGCGGCGAGTGCGGGTTCCGGCGGCCGACGCCGAGCTGGGCGCTCTCCGGCGACCACGTCCTCGACCCGCACGGCTCCGCCTGGCCGATCCACCTCCAGCTGCCGGGCCGCGCCAACAAGGCCAACGCCGCCTCCTCGGCCGCCGTCGTCGCCGTGTTCGGCGTGCCGCCGCAGGTCGCGCTGGAGCGGATGTACCAGGTGCAGGCCGTCGCCGGACGCTACGACGTCGTCCAGTTCATGCAGCGCGACCTGCGCCTGCTGCTGGCGAAGAACCCGGCGGGCTGGCTGGAGACGTTCAGCCTGATCGATCCGCCGCCCACGCCGGTCATCCTCTCGGTGAACGCGCGCGGCGCCGACGGCACCGACACCTCCTGGCTCTGGGACGTCGACTACACCCGGCTGACCGGCCACCCGATCTTCGTCGTCGGTGACCGCAAGCTGGACCTCGCCGTGCGGCTCGAGGTGGCCAACCAGCACTTCCAGGTGTGCGAGAACGTCGACCAGGCCGTGCAGCTGGCGCCGCCCGGCCGTATCGAGGTCATCGCGAACTACACCGCATTCCAGGACCTGCGCCGCCGCGTCGGCAACTGACCCGAGGAGCTTCACGTGATGAGTGACAACCAACTGCGGGTCGTCTGGATCTACCCGGACCTGCTCAGCACCTACGGCGACCAGGGCAACGTCCTGGTCGTGGAGCGGCGGGCGCGGCAGCGCGGGCTCGACGTGGCCCGGCTGGACGTGCGCAGCGACCAGCCGATCCCGACCTCCGGCGACATCTACCTGATCGGCGGCGGTGAGGACCGGCCGCAGCGGCTGGCCGCCGAGCGGCTGCGCCGGGACGGGCACCTGTACCAGGCGGTGCAGAACGGCGCGATCGTGTTCGCGGTGTGCGCCGGCTACCAGATCCTGGGCCACGAGTTCGTCAACGACCTCGGTCAGCGCGAGCCCGGCCTCGGTCTGCTCGACGTCACCACGACCCGCGGTGAGGGCGAGCGCTGTGTCGGCGACGTCCTCGCGGACATCGACCCGCGTCTCGGGCTGCCCTCGCTCACCGGCTTCGAGAACCACCAGGGCATCACCCACCTCGGCCCGACCGCCCGCCCGCTCGCCCGCGTCCAGATCGGCAAGGGCAACGGCACGGGCGACGGCACCGAGGGCGCGTACAACGACACCGTCTTCGGCACCTACATGCACGGTCCGGTACTGGCCCGCAACCCGCTCATCGCGGATCTGCTGCTGAAGCTGGCGCTCGATGTGAACGCGCTCCCGCCGACCGACGACCGCTGGTACGAGGCCCTGCGCAGCGAGCGCATCGCGTCCGCGCAGCAGCCCGCCTAGCAGGCGCTCCGCGGCAGCCCGCGTGACCTGTGTGTTCACCCGATCTTCGGGGTGCCGCCAGCAGCCCGAATGACGGTACGTCCGCACAGGTGAGCAGGCACGTCCAGCAGGCGGACGTGCGCTTCGGCCCCGCCCCCTCCTGCCGCTAGGGTGGCGGGGATCGAGCCGGACAATGCGGTCCGGATCCGGCCCACGTGGAGAAGGTTGTTCGGGCTATGCGCATTGGTGTCCTCACGTCCGGCGGCGACTGCCCCGGCCTGAACGCCGTCATCCGGTCCGTCGTGCACCGTGCCGTCGTGGACCACGGCGACGAGGTCATCGGCTTCCGGGACGGCTGGAAGGGCCTCCTGGAGTGCGACTACCTCAAACTCGACCTCGACGCGGTGGGCGGCATCCTCGCCCGCGGCGGCACGATCCTCGGCTCCTCCCGCGTCCAGCCCTCCCAGTTGCGGGACGGCGTGGAGCGGGCCCGCGGACACGTCGAGGAACTCGGCCTCGACGCCATCATCCCGATCGGCGGTGAGGGCACGCTCAAGGCGGCCCGGCTGATGTCGGACAGCGGCCTGCCCATCGTCGGCGTGCCGAAGACCATCGACAACGACATCGCCGTCACCGACGTGACCTTCGGCTTCGACACCGCCGTCGGTGTCGCCACCGAGGCGCTCGACCGGCTCAAGACCACCGCCGAGTCCCACCAGCGGGTCCTCGTCGTGGAGGTCATGGGGCGGCACACCGGCTGGATAGCGCTGCACTCCGGCATGGCGGCCGGCGCCCACGCCATCGTCGTACCGGAGCGTCCCTTCGACATCGAGGAGCTGGCCCGGCGGGTCGGCGAGCGGTTCGAGGCCGGCAAGCGGTTCGCCATCGTCGTCGTCGCGGAGGGGGCCAAGCCGGCGCCCGGCTCGATGGCCTTCGACGAGGGCGGCAAGGACATCTACGGGCACGAGCGGTTCGCCGGGATCGCCCGGCAGCTCTCCATCGAGCTGGAGCAGCGGCTCGGCAAGGAGGCCCGGCCGGTGATCCTCGGGCACGTCCAGCGGGGCGGCACGCCCACCGCGTACGACCGGGTGCTCGCCACCCGGTTCGGGTGGCACGCGGTGGAGGCCGTGCACCGGGGCGAGTTCGGGAAGATGACGGCCCTGCGCGGGACGGACATCGTGATGGTGGAACTCGCGGAGGCCGTCGAAACGCTGAAGACGGTGCCCGAGGACCGGTACGCCGAAGCGGAGTGCGTGCTCTAGCCTTCCGGGCTCCTCGTGGGTGCCCCTGTCTCTGCCCCCGGTGACGTGAGTCGCCGGGGGCGGTTCTAGTCTTGGGGCGCAGGAAACGTACAACCCCCCACGAATCAGGAGCCGGCGGATGGATCACAGCGGGCACGGCATGACCATGGATCTGCCGCCGTTCACGCTGGGGCGGGGTCTTCAGTGGTCACCGGACCCGTTCTTCCTCGTCGCCTGTCTGGCCGCGCTCGGGCTGTACGCCTGGGGTGTCGTGCGGCTGCGGCGGCGCGGGGACGCGTGGTCGGCGGGGCGGACGGTGGCGTTCGTCGTCGGCGTACTGACGATCATGCTGGTGATGTGCACGAGGCTGAACGACTACGGCATGGTCATGTTCAGCGTGCACATGGTGCAGCACATGGTGATCAGCATGCTGTCGCCGATCCTGCTCCTGCTCGGCGCCCCGGTCACCCTGGCGCTGCGCGCCCTGCCCACCGCGGGCAAGGGCCGCAAGGGGCCGCGTGAGCTGCTGCTGATGCTGCTGCACAGCTGGTACATGCGGATCGTCACGCATCCCGCGTTCACGATCCCCTTGTTCATCGCGAGCCTGTACGCGCTGTACTTCACGCCGATCTTCGACTTCCTGATGGGCTCGGACCTCGGGCACGCGGCGATGATGGTGCACTTCCTCGCCGTCGGCGTGGTGTTCTTCTGGCCGATCATGGGCGTGGACCCGGGGCCGAACCGGCCGGGCTACCTGATGCGGATGCTGGAGCTGTTCGCCGGAATGCCGTTCCACGCGTTCTTCGGCATCGCGCTGATGATGGCGTCCACGCCGATGGTGAAGACGTTCGAGAACCCGCCCGCCTCCCTCGGCATCGACGCCCTCGCCGACCAGAACGCGGCCGGCGGTATCGCCTGGGCGTTCAGCGAGATCCCGTCGGTGCTGGTGCTGATCGCGCTGCTGTTCCAGTGGTACGGCTCCGAGCAGCGGCAGGCCAAGCGCCAGGACCGGGCCGCCGACCGTGACGGTGACAAGGAGCTGGAGGCGTACAACGCCTACCTGGCCTCGCTGAGCGGACGCCGTTGACCGGACGCCGTTGACCGGATGCCGTGGGCACCGTTGACGCCGTTGGGCGTTCGCCGGGGCTGAAGGGCCGGAACCAGGGCACCATGGAGGGGGACACACCCTGTGGGGGGTGTGCCGGAGGAGGGTGTCGCGATGCCCCGGTCCATGAACGGTTCGGCGGACAGTTCCACGAAGACCATGGGGGTGCTCACCATCGGCGGCCTCGTCGCGGTGACCGCCTACACGGTGGCGCTCGGCAGCAACGGCTGGCTGTGGTTCGGCTGGGTCGTGCTCGGGCTGATCACCCTCGCGATGGTCGCCATGCGCACGACGTGATGACCGGGCGGCTCAGCCCGGTGTCAGGCGGGCCGCCGAGTGGACGCCCGGCTGGTACTTCGGCAGCCGGGCGCTGATCCTCATGCCCGCTCCGGGCGCGGTCTCGATCACCAGGCCGTGGTCGTCGCCGTACACCTGGCGGAGCCGGTCGTCGACGTTGGACAGGCCGATGCCGCCGGACGGACTGACCTCGCCGGCCAGGATGCGGCGCAGCAGGGCCGGGTCCATGCCCGCGCCGTCGTCCTCGATGACGACCAGGGCCTCGGCGCCGGCGTCCTGGGCGGTGATCTGGATATGGCACTTGTCGGCCTTGCCCTCCAGGCCGTGCTTGACGGCGTTCTCCACCAGCGGCTGGAGGCAGAGGAAGGGCAGGGCCACCGGAAGGACCTCCGGCGCTATCTGGAGGGTGACGGAGAGGCGGTCGCCGAAGCGGGCCCTGACCAGTGCCAGATAGTGGTCGATGGCGTGCAGTTCGTCGGCGAGGGTGGTGAAGTCGCCGTGCCGGCGGAACGAGTAGCGGGTGAAGTCGGCGAACTCCAGGAGCAGCTCGCGGGCCCGCTCCGGGTCGGTACGGACGAACGAGGCGATCACCGCCAGCGAGTTGAAGATGAAGTGCGGGGAGATCTGCGCGCGCAGGGCCTTGATCTCGGCCTCGATGAGGCGGGTGCGGGAGTCGTCGAGGTCGGCCAGCTCGAGCTGGACGCTCACCCAGCGGGCCACCTCGCCCGCGGCCCGGACCAGCACGGCCGACTCACGCGGCGCGCAGACGACGAGGGCGCCGTGCACCCGGTCGTCGACGGTCAGCGGGGTGAGCACGGCCCAGCGGACCGGGCAGTCGGGGGCGTCGCAGGTGAGCGGGAAGGCCTCGCCGCGGCCGGTGTCGAGCGGGCCGGCCAGCCGGGCCATGATCTCCGTGCGGTGGTGGGCGCCCACGCCGTCCCAGGCCAGGAGCTGTTCGCGGTCCGTGAGGCAGAGTGCGTCCGTGCCGAGCAGGGTGCGCAGCCGGCCGGCGGACTTGCGGGCCGTCTCCTCGGTGAGGCCGGCGCGCAGCGGCGGGGCGGCGAGGGAGGCGGTGTGCAGGGTCTGGAAGGTGGCGTGCTCGACGGGTGTGCCGAGGTCGCCGAGGCTCTGCGGGCGGGCGGTGCGCCGGCCCAGCCAGAAGCCGACGGCGAGGCAGGGCAGGATCGCGATGCACAGGCCCGCGAGGAAGCCGCTCATGCCTTGACCTCCGCCGCCCGCAGTTCCTCCGGCAGATGGAAGCGGGCCAGGATCGACGCCGTACCGGCCGGGACGCGGCCCGGGGTGGCCAGGGACACCAGGATCATGGTGAGGAAACCCAACGGGACCGACCACAGGGCGGGCCAGGCCAGCAGGGCGTGCAGGCCGCCCGTGACGGGCAGCCCCGCCATGGTCGCGGCGACGGCGACGAAGGCCGAGCCGCCGCCCACCAGCATCCCGGCGGCGGCGCCCGGCGGGGTCAGCCGGCGCCACCAGATGCCTAGGACGAGCAGCGGGCAGAACGAGGACGCGGACACGGCGAAGGCGAGCCCCACCGCGTCGGCGACGGGCAGCCCGCCCACCAGCAGGCTCGCGGCGAGCGGTACGGCCATGGCGAGACCGGTGCCCAGCCGGAAGTGCCGTACGCCGCGGGTGGGCAGGACGTCCTGGGTGAGGACGCCCGCGACGGCCATGGTCAGGCCCGACGCGGTGGACAGGAACGCAGCGAAGGCGCCGCCCGCGACCAGCGCGCCGAGGAGGTCGCCGCCGAGGCCGCCGATCATGCGGTCGGGCAGCAGCAGGACGGCCGCGTAGGCGTCGCCGGTGAGGGCCAGCTCCGGGGCGTAGATGCGGCCGAGGGCGCCGTAGACGGGCGGCAGCAGGTAGAAGGCGCCGATCAGGGCCAGGACGGCGACGGTGGTGCGGCGGGCGGCGACACCGTGCGGACTGGTGTAGAAGCGGACGACGACGTGCGGCAGGCCCATCGTGCCGAGGAAGGTGGCGAGGATCAGGCCGTACGTGGCGTACAGCGGGCGTTCCTCCCGACCTGCGGCGAGGCTGGTGGACATGCCGCCGTTGCTGCCGCGTTCGGCGGTGGGGACGGGGGTGCCGGGGGTGAAGCCGAGGCGGGTGCCCTGTTCGATGCGGTGGGTGCCGGCGGGGAGGCTGAGGGCGGCCTCCTCGTGGCGGTGGCCGTCGACCGTGCCGGTCACCGTCACGGTCAGGGGCCGGTCCAGCAGCAGGTCGAGGGTGGTGTCGACGCGGACGGCCCGCTGGTCGCGGAAGGCGGGCGGCTCCTCGAAGACGTGCCGGGGCGCGCCGTCGGCCTGCCAGGCGAGGATCAGGAAGAGGGCGGGGACGAGGAGGGCGGTGAGCTTGAGCCAGTACTGGAAGGCCTGCACGAAGGTGATGCTGCGCATGCCGCCGGCGGCGACGGTCGCGACGACCACGACGGCGACGATGAGTCCGCCGAGGGAGTCGGGCGCCCCGGTCAGCACGGTCAGGGTCAGTCCGGCGCCCTGGAGCTGGGGCAGCAGATAGAGCCAGCCGACGCCGACGACGAAGGCGCCTGCGAGCCTCCGTACCGCCTGGGAGGCGAGGCGGGCCTCGGCGAAGTCGGGGAGGGTGTAGGCGCCGGAGCGGCGCAGCGGGGCGGCGACGAAGAGCAGCAGGACCAGGTAGCCGGCGGTGTAGCCGACCGGGTACCAGAGCATGTCCGGGCCCTGTACGAGGACCAGTCCCGCGATGCCGAGGAAGGAGGCCGCGGAGAGGTACTCGCCGCTGATGGCGGCGGCGTTGAGGCGGGGGCCGACCGTGCGGGAGGCGACGTAGAAGTCGGAGGTCGTGCGGGAGATGCGCAGGCCGAAGGCGCCGACGAGGACGGTCGCCACGACGACGAGGGCGACGGCGGGGACGGCGAACGTGGAGTTCATCGGTCCTCGACCAGGCGCACGAGGTCGCGTTCGTTGCGTTCGGCGCGGCGGACGTACCAGCGGGCGAGGAGCACCAGCGGGGCGTACAGGCCGAAGCCGAGGACCGCCCACTCCAGGCGGCGGGCGTCGGGCATCGCCGCGAACAGCAGGGGCAGCGGGCCGACCAGCAGGACGAGGACGGCGAACACGGTGAGGGCGGCGCGCAGCTGGGTGCGCATGAGGGAGCGGACGTAGGTGTGGCCGAGGGTGGTCTGCTCGTCGATCTCGGTGCGCGGGCGGTAGTAGCCGGAGGTACGTCGGGTGCGGCGGGGCGGGCCGGTGACGACGACGCGGCGCTCGGCGGGGTCCTGCTGGGGCACCGTCACGGCCTCCTCATCAGCAGGTCCCGCAGTTCGCGGGCGTGGCGGCGGCTGACCTGGAGTTCCTCGCCGCCGACGACGACGCTGACGGTGCCGGCGTCCAGCCGGAGTTCGCCTATGTGGCGCAGGGCGACGAGGTGGCGGCGGTGGATGCGGACGAAGCCGCGGGCGCGCCAGCGCTCCTCCAGGGTGGACAGCGGGATGCGGACGAGGTGGCTGCCGCGGTCGGTGTGCAGGCGGGCGTAGTCGCCCTGGGCCTCCACGTGGGTGATGTCGTCGACGGGGACGAACCGGGTCACCCCGCCCAGCTCGACGGGTATCTGGTCGGGGTCGGGTTCGTGGACGGGGATGCGGGGGGCGGCGCCGCGCTGTTCGGCGGCGCGGCGGACGGCCTCGGCGAGGCGTTCCTTGCGGACCGGTTTGAGGACGTAGTCGACGGCCTTCAGGTCGAAGGCCTGGACGGCGAAGTCCTCGTGGGCGGTGACGAACACCACCAGGGGCGGTCGGGCGAAGCCGGTGAGCAGCCGGGCCAGGTCGAGGCCGTCGAGGCCGGGCATCTGGATGTCGAGGAAGACGACGTCGATGGCCTCCGGGCCGTCGGGGCCGGACTCCAGGGCCCTGTTGATCCGGCGCAGCGCCTCCGTCGCGTCACCGGCGCCCTCCACGCTCCCGATCCGGGGATCCGCGGTGAGCAGGTAGAGCAGCTCCTCCAGTGAGGGGCGTTCGTCGTCGACGGCGAGGGCGCGCAGCATGAAGGTGGAGTGTAGGGGCGATCCGTACGGCTGGACATGTACCGGGGTGCGGACGTATCCGCTGGATACAGTGCCCACATGAACAGCGGCCCCGCCCCTTTCGACGAGCTCGACCGGAAGATCCTCACCGCGCTGATGGCGAATGCCAGGACGAGCTTCGCCGAGATCGGCACGGCGGTCGGGCTGTCGGCGACCGCGGTCAAGCGCCGGGTGGACCGGCTGCGGGACAGCGGCGTGATCACCGGGTTCACGGCGACGGTGCAGCCGTCGGCGCTGGGCTGGCGTACGGAGGCGTACGTGGAGGTGTACTGCGAGGGGGCCGCGCCGCCCGTCACCGTCATCGCCGCGGTGATCTCCGGATGGTTGCGCACCACCTCCGTGAGCCGCCGCGGCGGCGCGGCCCCCTCGCAGTACACCTCCACGTACGCCTCCGTACGCCAGCCCAGCGCCGACGGC
>NZ_MUBA01000120.1 GCF_002154575.1 Streptomyces bobili | reverse complement strand
GGAGTGGGGGACCGCGGGGTGGGCGGTGGGGAACTGACGGCCGTGGCCGCTGCCGTGGACCCGGTGGGTGGCGGTGCCGGTGTCGTCCGCGCCGCCTCGTCACCGCCGCCCCCGCCGCCACAGGCGCCGATGAGGACGAGGACGCCGGCCGCGCCGGCCGCCCAGCAGACCGCACGTCGTGTCACAGGGGGCATGGACTCCTCCGGGTTGCCGTGGGGCAGCCCTACCCGCACAGCGCGAAAACATCCCGGCGAGGGGCGCTAGGGGTGAGCGTGCGCCCCGTCCGCCACACCGGCGTGGCGGTGCCGCCAGCCGGACCGCACGCGTCGGGCGTCCCTCAGGTGCGGGTGCCCGGCGGGCAGGTCGGCGTGCACGTGGGGCGGCGGCGTCGACCACAGCCGTACCGCCGACAGCGAGGCCCCCAGGGTGATCGCGCCGAGAGCGGCCACCGCCCACCGTGGGCCGGCCGTAGCTCCCAGCCAGCCCGCCAGCGGATACGTCAGCAGCCAGCAGCCGTGCGACAGCGAGAACTGGGCGGCGAAGGCGGCCGTCCTCGCCCCGGCCGGCGCCGAACGGGTGACGAGCCGTCCGGTCGGCGTCAGCACCATCGCGCAGGCGGCGCCGAAGGCGGCCCACACGACGAGCAGGGCGGGCCACCGCCAACCGCCGCCCCCCGCCGTCGTGACGGCACCGAGTCCGGCGAAGACGACGACGAGCAGTCCGGCCCCGCGCAGCATCACCGTCCGGTCCGGCACCCGGTCCAGTATCCGGGGCAGGAGCAGGGCCACGGTCATCGAACCGGCGCCGTACGCGCCGAGCGCGAGCGGCAGGGCCCCGGTCGGCAGGTCCAGCAGGTCCCGTACGTAGACGACGGAGTTGACGGTCACCATCGCGCTCGCCGAGGCCACCGCGAGGTTCAGGGCGAGCAGGGCGCGCAGCGCGGGGACGGTGCGGAACAGCCGGGCGCCCGCCATGGCTCTGGCGTACGCACCGCACGCCGTCGACGGGCGAGCAGGGGGCAGGACCACGGAGAGCACCAGTGTCGCCGACGCGAGGAAGCCCAACGCGGTGCCCGTGAACAGCCAGTTGTAGGTGATGAGGGACAGCAGGGCCGCCGCCAGCGCGGGGGAGAACAGGCTCTCCAGGTCGTATGCGAGCCGGGACATCGACAGCGCCCGCGTGTAGTCGCGCTCCTCGGGCAGCACGTCGGGGACGACGGCCTGGAAGGCGGGCGTGAACACGGCCGACGCGGACTGGAGCAGGAAGACCAGGACGTACACCTGCCAGACCTGGTCGACGAAGGGGAGCAGTATGGCGACCCCGGCACGGGTGAGGTCCGCCGACAGCATGAGGGCCCGGCGCGACAGGCCGCCGGCCAGCGCGCCCACGGCCGGGGCGATCACCACGTACGCGGCCATCTTGATCGCGAGCGCGGTGCCGAGCACCGAACCGGCGTCGGACCCGGCCATGTCGTACGCCAGCAGCCCGAGGGCCACGGTCGCAAGGCCGGTGCCGACCAGGGCGACGACCTGGGCGGCGAAGAGACGGCGGTAGGTGCGGTCGCGCAGGACGGCGAGCATGCGGTCGGCTCCCTCGGCGGCACGGTCCGGGTAGTGCCCCGAGTGTAACTGTCATGTGCGCATCTGTGCACATGATGAAGTGGAACGCACGCGGGCCTCGGCACCCACGATCTCCGCCCACCCGGCCGTACCTGGGGCGGATGGCAATAGGCTGGCCCCATGCCCGAAAGCCACCCCATCTCACCTGCGGTCGATGTGCATCTGCGGGCCCCCGACAGTGCGCGGCTCGCCGAGGCGACCGGGGTCTTCGCGATGCTGTCGGACGTCACCCGGCTGCATCTGCTGTGGCTGCTCGCACAGGGCGAGTCGGACGTCGGCTCGCTCACCGATCGCTGCGGAGCCTCCCGCACGGCGGTCAGCCAGCACCTCGGCAAGCTACGGCTCGCCGGGCTCGTGGACACCCGCCGCGAGGGCCGCCACATCCATTACCGGCTCAGCGACGGCCATCTGCGGCGCCTGGTCCTGGAGGCGCTGAGCCACGCGGACCACCGGGTCAGCGGGACGGCGCCGCACGGCTGAGCACGACCGGCTCTGCGCCGGCTACTCCTGGGCGGCGCCCCGGCGGCGGACGAGGAACACCGCGGCGGCGACCGCGACGAGGACCGCCGCGACGATGCCGGCCCAGGCGCCTCCCGACAGGCCGCCGTCATCGTCCTTCGCGGTGTCGGCCGCCTGCGGGGAGGAGTCGACGGGGGTCTCCTCGGCCGTCGGAGTCGGGGCGGCCGAAGTGCTCGCCGGGGCACTGGGGGAGGGGCTGACGGTCCGCGCGCCGGGAGCGGCCGCCTTCAGCTTCAGGACGGGCGCCGGGTTGCCGTGCCCGTGATCGTGGCCGTCGCCGGATCCGCCCAGTTCGATCCAGCGGTCGACCTTGCCGTCGCCGTACGTCTGGAGCGTCTTGAACGCCAGCTCCTTCGCGTCGGGCAACTGCCGTACCACGACAGAGAATTCGACGTCCTCGCCGGCCTTCACGGCCGGGCCCTTGACGCTGTAGCCGTCGGCGGTGGCGGCGAACCGCCAGCCCGCCGGGCCCTCGCCGTAGGTCACGTCGGCGGGCTCGATGCCCTTGGGGAGGACCACGCGCAGTTCGGTGATTCCGGCGGTGGCGGACTCCGACTCGGCCACGAAGGTCAGCCGGACGTTCTCGGCGAGGGCCTGCGCGCCGGGCGACTCCACCTCGACATGGGCGGCGGCCGGAACGGCGGCCAGCAGGACGGCGGTTGTCGCGGCGGCCACAGCCAGGGGCAGGCGCCGTGCGGCGCGCGGCAGGGTGATGCGGGACATGGGGGTCTCCAGGCAGGTGCGTGCAGCGGAGCGGCGGCCGTGCGGCGGGTGCCGAACGAGAGCCGCCGCCAGGTCAGTTGACGACAGCGGACCTCGCCCTGGGAGGACCCCGTCTGACCAGCTCGTACGCGAGAAGCGGCCCGAAGGCCGGCAGCCGGTCACCCTCCGGCGGTGCGACCGCGACCGGCCCCCCGAGCCCCGGTGAACCGGCGTGGCGCATCGCCCCGAGGCGGAGACGCGCGCGTACGGCGTCGAGCGCGGCCGTCAGCCCACGGGCCAGCGCCCAGCACGCCGTGTCCGCCCGGTGCAGGAGCACGGCGGCCACCACGGCGACCAGGGCGTGGGCCGCCGTCATGGCCAGGGAGTCGTGCAGCCGGTCGGACCAGGCAGCGTGGATGTCGTGGACGTGCGCGGCGGGCGACACTGGCGGATGGCCGGTCCGCGTCAGCCACTGGTGCAGCCCCGACTGGGCGAGGACGCTCACCACGACGACCGTGACGGAACGCCGTGGGCGGCGGACGCCGGCCAGCCCGAGACCGAACAGCACGGCCGCCGCGGTCGCGCCCTGCGCCCACGGCACCGGCCGCTCCGCGAGCAGTTGGTGCGCGCCGGTGCCCAACACCGTACCGACGACGGCGAACACCGCGGCCCGCAGGACGGGCAGAGGCGGACGGGGTGTCGTCAGGGCTTGGTGCATGGCCCGCTCATCATGCGGCATCGCCCGCACGGTCGGGGCCCGGCTCGGGAAAAGACGCTGGTCGCGAGACCGGCGAGGGTGGGCGTCGCTGTCGCTGTCGGCGCCCTGGTGACAATGACGATGCCGGGAAGGTGAACAACGGTCCCGGACCGGCCGTACCCCTGGGCAGTCGTACGCCCGACCGCCGATGCGGCCGGGCACAGTCCGGGACCGGAAGACGGAGAGGCACGTGCCACAGCAGCCGCGGCGAGGACACACCGGCCGCACCCCCGCCACCACCCGCCTCCTGCGGGGCGCGGCCCGAGCCGCAGGCCTGACCCTGCTCACCCTCGCCACGGCCTGTGGCGGCGGTGGCCAGGACGAGGTCGCCGTGAACAGCGACCCGGCGAAGATCTCCGCCGCCCCGGCGGCCGGGGTCGTGGCCCCGGCGAGGGTCGAGGTGATCGCCGGCCTCACCGGCTGCGAGGCCGACATCCGCATCGAGGCCGACGAACTGCGCCAGGGCGCGTGCACCACCGCGGACGGCGGCTACCTCATCACCACGTTCCCGGAGGAGAAGCTCAAGGAGACCTGGCTGGACTCCGCGAGCGTGTACGGCGGCACGTACCTGGTCGGCACCCGCTGGGTGGTGAGCGCCGAGCCCGAGATGCTGGAGAAGTTCCGCGGCAAACTCGGCGGTACAGTACGGGAGTTGCGGGGAATCGGACCGGACCCCGGCGCGTCGTAGCGGCTGAATGCCGACCGGTCAGGCGCGCAGCGGATTGGCGCGGGCCGCCGCCAGCAGGTACCAGGCGGTGGCTCCGGTGTGCCGGTAGGGGTAGTAGCCGAAGCCGAAACCGGTGTCGAGCGGGCTGCTGGCCGATACGACCCCGGAGCCGGCGGCGACCGGTGTGCCCCCGAGCGTCTGGCCGCCGCCGAGCAGGTCCTGCGCCCGCTCGAGAGAGCTGAGCAGCCGGCGGGCGCGGGCCTCGTCGCCCGGCGAGTGCCGGTCGCGCAGGGCCAGCACCAGATGGGCAGTGCCCTCGAACCACACGCCGTTGCGGTCCGGCCTGGGCTGCCCGTCCGCGATCGGGGCGTCCTCGTTCGCCAGGAGACTCGCGGAACTGAAGGTGACCCCCTCGTACGACTGACCCGCCGGCACCGTGCTGTTGCGCCGGTCCGCCGAGTCCAGGACGGCCAGTTCGGTCCGGGCCCAGTCCAGTGACCGGGAGTGGGTGCGGGAGGAGAGCGCCAGGTGGCTCCAGGTCTGGGTGTCCTCCGGGACCGGGGACCTGTTGACCGTGACACCGTCATTGGTGCCGGTGTAGAAGAAGCCGCCGGACGGCTCCCACATGGCCTCGACGAAGGCCACGGCCCGTGCTCGCCGCTCCCACCACACCCGGTCCCCGGTGAGCCGGGCGAGCCGTCCGAAGAGGCAGATCAGGTCGGTGTTGTGCTCGGTCGAGCTGAACGGCAGCCGCTCGTCGGCCCCGTTCACGCCGAAGGTGTAGCCGCCGAGGGGCTGGTCGGTACGGCCGACGCGGTCGATCCACCCGCCGATCCGCACGGCACCCTGGAGGAAGCGGTCACGGCCGGTCCGCTTGGCGAGTGCGGCGAGCGCGATACCGGCCCAGGCCATGTCGCCCACGGCCGTTCCCGTGAAGCCGAACTGCGTGCCCACGTTGGCCGTGCCGTCCGCCCGCACGAACCCGTCCGGCTGCGGCGAACCGTCGTAGAAGGTGTACGGCCCCACGTTGTAGGCCTGCCGCAGCCGGCCGTCGTCGTACGCCGGGTCGTGGCTCTGCGCGTACAGCAGGGCGTCGCCGAGAGCCACGGCACGGGACAGGCCGTCCGCGGTGCGGGACGCCAGCGCCGCGAGAACGGCCAGGGCGTTGTCGTAGGTGAAAGCGGTGCTGAACAGGCCGGCCTGGTCGGTGTAGCTCTGCGCGAGCCGGACGGTGCCGGCTTGCGGATAGGCGTCCATGGCGGCGGCGAGGAAGGCGTACGCCCGCCGCTCCGGAGAAGCCGTCGCCGCCTGGGCCACGCCTGACCCGCCCACGCTGAGCACGGCCGCACCGACACCGAGGCCGGTCCCGATGAGCGCACGACGACTGAACGCCGGGCCTTGGCTGCCGGTCATGGATCTCCTTGAGGGGTGCGGGGGGTGTGGCTGGGGGTGTGCTGGGGCATCGGCGAGCGAGAGCGTGAGAGCGCTCTCAAACGGGGGTGCGGAGTCATTCTGCTGTGGGGTCCTGGCCGGGTCAACGCCGAAGCGGGGACCAGTCGTTGAGTACCGGGGGCGACCGCGCGTCCGGCACTGTGGGAGGGTTGGGGCAGGGCGGATCGGCGCGACGAATTCGAGATGTTCCGCCGCACCGCCCCGTGGTGGGATACGCCCATGGACGACCCGCTGCGCACCCGCATCGAGCAGTACTACGCCACCGTGCCCCTGCTGTTCTCCGACGCCGAGGAGTACGGCCCGCTGCGGCTGTTCGTACGGAAGGAGCCGGGTGCGCCGTACTACGGCGGCCCCGGTCACGCCCAGCCCGTCGGGGGCGCTCCCGTCGGCGCGGACGACATCGAGCGGGTGCGCGCGAGGCAGCGTGAACTCGGTGTGCCGCAGGCCTTCGAGTGGCTGGCCGAGGCGGCGCCCACGCTGCGCGCGCGGATCGAGGCGGCCGGACTGCCCGTGCTGGAACGGCCGTTGATGACATTCGATCAGCACCATGCCGTCGCCGCCCAGCCGTTGCCCGACGGGGTGCGCGTGCGCGCGCTGACCGCCGACGACCCCGCGCTGCCGGCCGCTCTCGCGCTGCCCCGCCTGGCCTTCGCCGAGCCGGGAACACCGCAGAGCAGCGCCGGTGCGCCGGAACTGCGGGATCTCGCCGCGGAGTTGACCGCGGACGGCACCGTGGCGACGGTCCGTCCCAGCCTGGCCGCCGGCCACAAGACGCTCGTCGCCGCCCTCGCCGACGACGGCACCCCCCTGGCCGTCGGCCACTACCACCCGGCGGGCGGCGCCACCGAGATCGGCGGCATCGGTACCCTGCCCACCGCCCGACGGCGGGGACTGGGCGCGGCCGTCACGACAGCCCTGGTCACCCACGCCCGCGCGCACGGCGTCCACACCGTCTTCCTCGCCTACGCCGACGAGGCCGTCGCCCGCCTCTACGCCCGCCTGGGCTTCCGCCCGGCCGGCACCACCCTCCTGATCGCCGACCAGCCGGCACGTTCGTAGCGCCGCCCACGTGGTCGCCCACCAGCCGGCACGTTCCCAGCGCCGTCGCGCCCCGCTCGACGGCAGGGCGTGGCGAGCCCGCCGCGGGTTGATCGTTGCCTCCCTCATGGCGCATGCTGCCTCCCGGTGGTCAGGTGAGCGGATCGGTGAGCCGGGAGGCATGCGGTGGACGACGGCGTCGCGCGGACTATGTGGGCACGGTTCGAACTGGTCCACGACCTGGTCTACTTCGCCCCCGAGGCGCACCTCGCAGCCGCCGAACTCGGCCTGCGCGGCTTCTGGATGGGCTACTTCGCGTTCCGCGCGGCGCCCCTCGGCCCCGTTCCCGCCTCCGTCGTCACCAGTTCCTTCTACGTCTTCCACCCCGACCGTGTGGCCCGCGCCGTCCCCGACGCCTGGGGCTACGCCGGTCCGGCCGACGTCCTCGCGGCGCGCGAGCGCGCCATGGACGCCGCGATGACCCGCGTCTTCGGGGCGGACACGGTCGGTTCCGCCGAGATGGCCGAGGCGGCCGACCTCGCCTGGGAGGCGGCGCAGGCCGCGGACACGGCCGGACGCGTCCTCGGCGCCGCCAACCAGGCCCTGCCGCGTCCGGCACAGCCGCACGTCAGGCTCTGGCAGGCGCTCACCACCCTGCGCGAACACCGCGGCGACGGACACATCGCCGTGCTCGTCGGCCACGGCCTGGGCCCGGTCGAGGCCATGGCCTTGAAGTGCGCGGCGGGGGAGTCGGACGAGGAACTGCTGCGGCAGACCCGCAAGTGGGACCTCGCGGCATGGCGGGCGGCACAGGCCGGGCTGAGCGACCGCGGCTGGCTCACCGACGACGGCCTGCTCACCCCCGCCGGGACGGCCGCCCACACGTCCGTCGAAGCCGGTACGGACACCGCGGCGGCAGTCCCCTGGACCACCCTGGGCCCCGACGCCACGTCCCGCCTCGGCCACCTCCTCGCACCCCTGGCCCGGACCGTCCGCGAGTCGGGCCTCCTCCCGGACGGCAACCCGGTGGGGCTCCCCGAGGCGACGCCGGAGGCCGACGCCGAAGCGGTGACGCTGGGCGGTCCTCCCGCCTGAGCGGGGCGGGCCGGTGTGCGCGAGCCTTCGGCGGAGCCGCCGGCTCCTGGTGAGGCTCCTGGTGACCGTGGCACTGTGCCTGGTGCCTGGTGCCTGGTGCCTGGTGCCTGGTGCCGCGTACCTCGAATGGCCGACGACGGCCTGAGCGGTCTGGACGATCTCACGTGGTCCCGGTGGTCGGCGCGACGTCGCCCGCCCCCTCTCAGTACCCTCCGAGGTATGCGGATCTCCGTTTCCTCCGACATGGACGAGCCCGTCGCCCGCGCGCTCGTCGCCGAGCTGCGTGGGCGTGGTCACGACGTGGTGCCGCACGGCGCTCTGCGGCCCGGCTCGGATCTCCGGTGGGCGGTGTGCTCGGAGGCGGCGGCCCGCGAGGTGGCCGACGGCACCTCGGAGCAGGCCGTGGTGTGCTGCTGGACCGGCACGGGCGCCTCCATCGCCGCGAACAAGGTGCCCGGCGTCCGCGCGGCCCTGTGCGCCGACGCCGCTACGGCCGACGGCGCCCGCCGCTGGAACGACGCGAACGTCCTCGCCCTCAGCCTGCGCCTGACCTCCGAGCCGCTGCTGAAGGAGATCCTCGACGCCTGGTTCGCCGCCGAGGCCAGCGAGGACTCCGAGGACCGGGCCAACGTCCTGCATGTCGACCGCATCGGCCGAGACGGGGACGGGGACGGGGACGCGCCGGTCTCCTGACGACCACCGCTGCCGGCGTCCGCCGCCGGTGAAGCCCCGGTTCCACAGAAGGCCGACTCCTTCCGGGGGACCCAGCCTCCGCCCAACGGGTGACGGCCACGCCCACCTCGGGACCCCGGCACCGGTCCCGGCGGTCGTTCACCGGCTCGGTCGGGGTCGGCCTTCGGCATCCGTCCGGGAGGCATCCGGGAGGCGTCCGGGAGGCGCTCATCCCCGTCCGGCCCTCCCGGCTCCCCCGGATGGGCCGGTCGGCCCTGGCGGGTACCCGGGGAGCGGGAGAGGGTGGGAGGGAAACGGACCGAGCCCCGTACCTCCCTCGCACCTCCCGCCGAAACCGATCCGGAAGGGACCCCGAGATGTCCGTCGACACCCGGCAGGCGTCCACCAGCCTCACCGACGACGAGCTGAGGACGCTGGACGCCCACTGGCGCGCCGCGAACTACCTGTCCGTCGGGCAGATCTACCTCATGGCCAACCCCCTGCTCACCGAGCCGCTGCGCCCGGAGCACGTCAAGCCGCGGCTGCTCGGCCACTGGGGGACCTCGCCAGGGCTGAACCTCGTGTACACCCACCTCAACCGTGTCATCCGCGACCGTGACCAGGACGCCCTGTGCGTGTGGGGCCCCGGCCACGGCGGGCCCGCGGTCGTCGCCAACTCCTGGCTGGAGGGCTCGTACACCGAGACGTACCCCGACGTCACCCGGGACGCGGCCGGTATGGCCCGGCTGTTCAGGCAGTTCTCCTTCCCCGGCGGCATCCCCAGCCACGTCGCCCCCGAGACGCCCGGCTCCATCCACGAAGGCGGCGAACTCGGCTACGCGCTCTCCCACGCCTACGGCGCCGCCTACGACAACCCGGACCTGCTCGTCGCCTGCGTGATCGGCGACGGTGAGGCCGAGACGGGGCCGCTGGCCGCCTCCTGGCACTCGAACAAGTTCCTCGACCCGGTCCACGACGGTGCCGTCCTGCCGATCCTCCACCTGAACGGCTACAAGATCGCCAACCCGGCGGTCCTGGCCCGCATCCCCGAACCGGAACTCGACGAACTGCTGCGGGGCTACGGCCACGACCCGATCCACGTCACCGGCGACGAGCCGGCCGCGGTGCACCGGGCGATGGCCGAAGCCATGGACACCGCCCTGGACCGCATCGCCGCGATCCAGCAAGCCGCCCGCCGGGAGGCGGCCGGCGAGCGCCCCCGCTGGCCGGTGATCGTGCTGCGCACCCCGAAGGGCTGGACCGGCCCCGCGCAGGTCGACGGTCTGCCCGTCGAAGGCACCTGGCGCGCCCACCAGGTCCCGCTCTCCGCGGTCCGCGACAACCCCGAGCACCTGCGTCAGCTGGAGACGTGGCTGCGTTCCTACCGGCCCGGGGAACTCTTCGACGAGTTGGGCGCCCCGCGGCACGACGTACTGACCTCGATCCCCGACGGCCCCCGGCGGCTCGGCGCCACCCCGCACGCCAACGGCGGCCTCCTGCTGCGTGAACTCCCGCTGCCCGCGCTGGAGTCGTACGCCGTCCCCGTCGACAAACCCGGCACCACCCTGCACGAACCCACCCGTGTCCTGGGCGAGTTGCTGGAGGACGTGATGCGCTCCACAGCCGCGCGGCGCGACTTCCGGCTCGTCGGGCCCGACGAGACCGCCTCCAACCGCCTCCAGGCCGTGTACGGGGCCAGCGGCAAGGCCTGGCAGGCGCAGACCCTCCAGGTCGACGAACACCTCGACCGGCACGGCCGGGTGATGGAGATCCTCTCCGAACACACCTGCCAGGGCTGGCTGGAGGGCTACCTGCTCACCGGACGGCACGGACTGTTCTCCTGTTACGAGGCGTTCGTGCACATCGTCGACTCGATGGTCAACCAGCACATCAAGTGGCTGCGCGTGTCCCGCCGGCTGCCCTGGCGCGCCCCCATCGCCTCCCTCAACTACCTGCTCACCTCCCATGTGTGGCGCCAGGACCACAACGGCTTCTCCCACCAGGACCCCGGCTTCGTCGACCACATCCTCAACAAGAGTCCCGAAGCCGTACGCGTCTACCTGCCGCCGGACGCCAACACGCTGCTGTCGGTGGCCGACCACGTGCTGCGCAGCCGCGACTACGTCAACGTGGTGGTGGCGGGCAAGCAGCCCTGCTTCGACTGGCTGACCATGGACCAGGCCCGTGCCCACTGCGCCCGCGGCGCCGGGATCTGGGACTGGGCGGGCACCGAGAACGGCAGCCGCGAACCGGACGTGGTCCTCGCCTGCGCGGGCGACGTACCGACCCAGGAGGTGCTGGCCGCCGCCCAGTTGCTCCGCCGCCACCTGCCCGAACTGGCGGTCCGCGTCGTCAACGTCGTCGACATCGCCCGCCTGATGCCGAGCGGCGAACACCCGCACGGCATGAGCGAATTCGAGTACGACGGCCTGTTCACCGCGGACCGGCCCGTCATCTTCGCCTACCACGGCTATCCGTGGCTGATCCACCGCCTCGCCTACCGCCGCACCGGCCACCAGCACCTGCATGTGCGCGGCTACAAGGAGATCGGCACCACGACCACACCGTTCGACATGGTCGTCCGCAACGACCTCGACCGCTACCGCCTGGTCATGGACGTCATCGACCGCGTCCCCGGCCTCGCCGTGCGCGCCGCGGCCGTACGCCAGCGGATGGAGGACGCCCGGCTGCGCCACCACGACTGGATCCGGGTGCACGGCACCGATCTGCCGGAGGTCGCCGACTGGGCCTGGGACGGCTGATCCGGGCATCTGGCAGGGCGCACGGTCCGGGGCGGACGGCGCAGAGACAGGGTCAGAAGCCGGGCGGCCGTGCGCCCTGTCATGGCGCCGGGCCCGGTGCTTACAGTGGTCGGCCAGCCCCGCGGCACGATCCGGTGGGGCGAGCCCCACCCATGCGTGGTCACCGGCCGGACCCGGCCCCGGCGGCAGTCCGGGCCCGGCCCGGCCCGCACACCGGCGCGGCTCCCAGGGCGACGGGTGCGAGGACCACCCGCGCGACAGGCACCACACACCGTGACGCCGTTCGGGCCGTGCGACCGGGCCCGCGGGACGAGCGCGCGTCGAGAGCCACTGGAGGCCGCTGTGTCCCGACCGTGCATCGCCCTGATCGCCGACCCGACGTCGCCCGAGGAATGCAGCGAGTACCTCGCCGACGCCGTGGAACTGCTCACCGGCGCCCCGCCCGTGCGCATCGACTCCCGCCACTTCGCGTCAGGAGCCCCCGAAGACGGTGGCGCGACCGGAGCTACCGGAAC
>NZ_MUBA01000012.1 GCF_002154575.1 Streptomyces bobili | reverse complement strand
GTGCCCGGCGAGGGCGCGCAGCCCTTCCGGGCGGTACAGGGCGGCATGGCGGGGGTTCAGCACATGGCGCGGTGAATGGTCGATGTCCAGCAGGATCGCGTGGAAACGGCGCCCTGGTGACCGCGGGTCCAGACCCGCCGGGCCCCCGGCCGCCTCGAAGAAGTCGGCGTGCACCAGACGGCACCGGGGATCGCCGGTCAGCCGGGCGCCGAGGGGCACGAGGTGGCGCTCGTGCCAGTCGATGACCTCGGCGAGCGCGTCCACCACGATCAGGGAACGCACCCGTGGGTCCTCCAGAGCGGCCCGCGCGGTGTACCCGAGGCCGAGCCCGCCCACCGCGACGTCCAGCTCGGCGTCGCCCGGCAGGCGTGCCAGCCCCAGCTCCGTCAGCGCGATCTCGCCGGCCGTGAAGAGGCTGGACATCAGGAACTCGTCGCCCAGTTTCACCTCGTACACGTCGTCGTCCGACCCGGGATACCTGCGCCGCCGCAGGCTGATGTCCCCCAGCGGCGTCGGACGCCAGTCGATCTCGTCGAAGCGCGCGCTCATCGGTGTTCCTCGTCTCTGTCCCGGCCGCCGGCGGTGGGCCGGCGGCCGGGGGGTTCGGCCCGGATCAGGGTCAGGCGTCGATGATGACGGGGATGATGAGCGGCTTGCGGCGATAGGTGCGGAAGGCCCAGTTGGCCACCGAACGGGCGATCAGCTGTTCGAGCTGACGTGAGTCGCCCACGCCTTCCTCGGCGGCGGTGGCCAGCGTCTTCTCGATGACCGGGATGACGGATTCGAACGTCGTCTCGTCATGGACGAAGCCGCGGGCCAGGAAGTCGGGCGCCTCCGCCAGCGCGCCGGTGTCGGCGTCGACGAGGGCCACGACGGTGACCACGCCCTCCTCGGCCAGGGTGAGGCGGTCCTTGAGGGACGCCTCGGTGACGCCGCCGACCTCCATGCCGTCCACGTACACGTTGCCCGCGGGCACCTTGCCGGTGATGGACGCGCGCCCGTCGACGAGGTCGACGACGACGCCGTCCTCGGCGATGACGACCCGGTCGGGGTCGAGACCCGTACGGATGGCGAGGTCGCCGTTGGCCCGCAGGTGGCGGAACTCGCCGTGGACCGGCATCACGTTGCGCGGCTTGACGATGTTGTAGCAGTAGACGAGTTCGCCGGCGCTGGCGTGCCCGGAGACGTGCACCTTGGCGTTGCCCTTGTGGACGACGTGGGCACCCCACCGGGTCAGCCCGTTGATCACCCGGTAGATGGCGTTCTCGTTGCCGGGGATCAGGGAGCTGGCGAGCAGTACGGTGTCGCCCTCGCCGATACGGATCATGTGGTCGCGGTTGGCCATCCGGGACAGCGCGGCCATCGGCTCGCCCTGGGAACCGGTGCACACCAGCGTGATCCGGTGGTCGGGGAGCTTCTCCAGCTCCCTGGTCGTCACGACCAGGCCGGACGGGACCTTCAGATAGCCCAGCTCGCGGGCGATGCCCATGTTGCGGACCATCGAGCGGCCGACGAAGGCGACCTTGCGGCCGTGCTGATGGGCGGCGTCCAGGACCTGCTGGATGCGGTGCACATGGCTGGCGAAGCTGGAGACGATGACCCGGCGCGGAGCCGTACGCATCACCTGCTCGATCGCCGGGTTCAGCTCGCGTTCCGACGTGGTGAAGCCGGGTACCTCGGCGTTGGTGGAGTCGGTGAGGAACAGGTCCACACCCTCCTCGCCGAGCCGCGCGAAGGCACGCAGGTCGGTGATGCGATCGTCGAGGGGGAACTGGTCCATCTTGAAGTCGCCGGTGTGCAGCACCAGTCCGGCTCCGGTCCGGATCGCCACGGCGAGACCGTCCGGGATGGAGTGGTTGACCGCGACGAACTCGCACTCGAAGGGGCCGAACTTACGCTTGTCGTCCTCCTTCACCCGCACTGTCCGCGGGCGGATGCCGTGCTCCTTGAGCTTGGCCTCCAGGAACGCCAGCGTCAGCTTCGACCCGACGACGGGAATGTCGGACCGCTCGCGCAGCAGGTAGGGCACGCCGCCGATGTGGTCCTCGTGCCCGTGGGTCAGGACGACGGCCACGATGTCGTCCAGGCGGTCCCTGATCGAGGTGAAGTCGGGAAGGATCACGTCCACCCCGGGCTGCGTCTCCTCGGGGAACAGCACCCCGCAGTCCACGATGAGGAGTTTGCCGGCGTACTCGAAGACGGTCATGTTGCGGCCGATCTCGCCCAGGCCGCCCAGGGCGACGACCCTCAAACCTTTGGCGGGCAGCGGCGGGGCGGTCTTCAGGCCAGGATGCGGATGACTCATACCTTGACGTTACCGGAGACCGGAGCCCGTGACGTGACCCCGCCACCGCAGCCGCCCGCCCGCCGCCCGGCGAGCGGCCACCGCGAAGTCCGCGCTGGTCAGCCCCCGGACCACGACAAGGGCCCGCGCCGGCCCGTGCGCCCTTGCCTCCCGCCTCACCGATCACCGCGGGGGACCGGGCACCGTGGCCGGTCGTGAAGGGTCTCCCCGAGGCCGTCACAACCTGGGACGCCTTGTACGGGGTTGGACCCCCGCACGTGAGAAATCGTGAGATGTGAGACCGTGCAGGGCGTGAGTGAGACACCGATGAACACCCTGCAATACCGCTTTGACGGGCCAGAAGACGCACCTGTCCTGATCCTCGGTCCCTCACTGGGTACCACCTGGCACATGTGGGACCGGCAGGTTCCCGAGCTGGCGCAGCAGTGGCGGATCTTCCGGTTCGACCTGCCCGGTCACGGCGGGTCCCCGGCCTATCCGGCGGGCTCCGTCAGCGACCTCGCCGAGC
Organism: Streptomyces bobili; assembly: GCF_002154575.1. Taxonomy (GTDB): domain Bacteria; phylum Actinomycetota; class Actinomycetes; order Streptomycetales; family Streptomycetaceae; genus Streptomyces; species Streptomyces bobili. The sequence goes on along the minus strand of NZ_MUBA01000012.1, from coordinate 46,400 downwards.
GGCTGCTGGCCACACTCGACGCACTCGGGGTGCAGCGTTTCGGCTACGCGGGCTGTGCGCTCGGCGGTGCGGTGGGTGTGGAGCTGGCACTGCGTCACCCCGAGCGGGTGGCCTCGCTCGCGCTCATCGCGGCCTCGCCGCGGTTCGGCACGGCGGACGAGTTCCGTCAGCGCGGCGTGATCGTCCGGACGCACGGTCTCGACCCCATCGCCCGTACCTCGCCCGACCGTTGGTTCTCCACCGGCTTCGCCGCCGCGCAGCCCGCGATCACCGAGTGGGCCGTACAGATGGTGCGCACCACCGACCCCGGCTGCTACATCGCGGCCTGCGAGGCGCTCGCCTCCTTCGACGTGCGGCCCGAACTCGGCATGGTCGGCGTGCCGACGCTGGTCCTCGTCGGCTCGGACGACCAGGTCACCGGCCCCGCCGAGGCCCGCACGCTGGTCGCCGGCATCCCCGACGCCCGTCTCGCCGTCGTCCCGGGCGCCTCCCACCTGGTCCCGGTCGAGCAGCCCGCCGCCGTCACCGACCTCCTGGTCCGGCACTTCTCGACCGCCTGGCAGCCCGCCCACGAGCACAGCACGGGCCAGACCGCCGTCCCCGGCGTCTCCCTCAGGCCGGTGCAGGCCGTGTCCCCGCAGGCCGCGCCGATCGCGGAGATCGCCCCCGCCCCCATGATCGCGCCGTCGCAGGTCATGGGCCGCCCCGACCCGTACGACGCCGGGCTGAAGGTGCGCCGCGAGGTCCTCGGGGACGCCCATGTGGACCGGGCGCTGGCACAGGCCGACGACTTCTCCGGCGACTTCCAGGAACTGGTCACCCGCTACGCGTGGGGGGAGATCTGGGACCGCCCCGGCCTCGACCGGCGTTCGCGCTCCTGCGTGACGCTCACCGCGCTGGTGGCCGGCGGGCACCTCGACGAGCTGGCCTTCCACACCCGCGCCGCCCTGCGCAACGGCCTCACCCCGGACGAGATCAAGGAGGTCCTGCTCCAGGCGGCGGTCTACTGTGGCGTACCGGCCGCGAACAGCGCGTTCCGGGTGGCGCAGCAGGTCATCCGGGAGGAGACGACGCCCTCCGAGTGAGCGGGCCGCCCGGCGGAGGCAGGATGGAACCATGACGGCCATGACTCCCGAGACGCCCGTGACGCCCCTGAAGCTCACGAAGAAGGCGCATGCCTGTGTTCGCCTGGAGAAGGAGGGCCGCACGCTCGTGCTCGATCCGGGCGCGTTCACCGAGGAGGATGCGGCGCTCGGCGCGGAGGCGATCCTGGTCACGCACGAGCATCCCGACCACTTCAGCGAGGAGCGGCTGCGGGCGGCCCTGGAGGCCGACCCGGCCGCCGAGATCTGGACCCTCGCGTCGGTGGCCGAGAAGATCGCGGGAGCCTTTCCGGGCCGCGTCCACACCGTCGGCCACGGTGACGCCTTCACCGCTGCGGGCTTCGACATCCAGGTCCACGGCGAGCTGCACGCCGTGATCCACCCGGACCTGCCGCGCGTCACCAACGTGGGCTTCCTGGTCGACGACGGCCGGGTCTTCCATCCGGGCGACGCCCTCACCGTCCCCGACCGGCCGGTGGAGACCCTCCTCGCCCCCGTCCAGGCCCCCTGGAACAAGATCGCCGAGGTCATCGAGTACGTGAGGGAGGTCGGGCCGCGGCGGGTCTACGACATCCACGACGCCCTCCTCACCGACCTCGCCCGCCCGATCTACGACATGCACCTGGGCAACCTGGGCGGCGCCGAGCACGGGCGGCTGGCGCCGGGGGCCTCGGCGCGGATCTGAGCGAGGGCGTTGTCGGACCCTGCGGGTAGGTTGTCGGGCATGCGCATCGCGACCTGGAACGTGAACTCGATCACCGCCCGCCTGCCGAGGCTCCTGGCCTGGCTGGAGAGCAGCGGCACCGACGTGCTCTGCCTCCAGGAGGCCAAGGTCGCCGAGGACCAGTTCCCGCTCGACCAGCTGCGCGAGCTGGGCTACGAGGCGGCGGTCCACGCCACCGGCAGGTGGAACGGTGTGGCGGTGCTCTCCCGCGTGGGCATCGAGGACGTCGTCAAGGGCCTGCCCGGCGATCCGGGCTACGACGGCGCCCCGGAGCCCCGCGCGATCGCGGCGACCTGCGGCCCGGTCCGCGTCTGGTCGGTCTACGTGCCCAACGGCCGCGAGGTGGAGCACCCGCACTACGCGTACAAGCTCCAGTGGTTCGAGGCCCTCAGGGCCGCCGTCGCCGGTGACGCGGGAGGCAGCCGCCCCTTCGCGGTGCTGGGCGACTACAACGTGGCGCCGACCGACGACGACGTCTACGACGTGGCCGCCTTCGAGGGCTCCACGCATGTCACCCCCGCCGAGCGCGCCGCCCTCGCCTCCCTGCGCGGCGCCGGCCTCTCCGACGTCGTCCCGCGCCCCCTGAAGTACGAGCACCCCTTCACCTACTGGGACTACCGCCAGCTCTGCTTCCCCAAGAACCGCGGCATGCGCATCGACCTGGTCTACGGCAACGCGCCCTTCGCCAAGGCCGTCAAGGACTCCTACGTCGACCGTGAGGAGCGCAAGGGCAAGGGCGCCTCGGACCACGCGCCGGTCGTCGTCGACCTGGACGTGTAGGACCCGGCGGACACCCCGCGGCCCCTAGTGGACAGCGCTGGCAGGGGCCACCGCGGAAACCCCGGGTACGGGCCGGCGCACGTACCGACCCGTCCCGTACATCCGGTCGATCATTGGGGCATCGCGACGGCGGCGAAAACGCCGCGTACCGGTCAATTCGGCGTGCGGGTGGGACAGGGGGATCCGGCCGCCCGCGGCTGCCCGCGCGCCTGTGGTGCGCACGCCGGTGTGAATGTCACGCTGGGCGTATGAACATCCCTTTCCTGGGCAGCAGGCGCAAGAAGCACGCCGAGGCGACGCTGACCGCCGCCGACCCCGAAGGGGTCGCCGAACTCCTCTCCGAGTGCGAGCTGCTGCGCACTCTTGCGGAGCGGGAGGGTATCCGGCTCGACGACACACCGGCCTCGCTGGAGGCGCTCGACCAGTTGCTGCCGCGCTGGCGCGACGACGAGGAGAACCTGCCCTGGCTCGGCAACGACGCCGGCCTCTACCTCGGCACCGTCATCGTGCGCACCGTCCCCGGCGCCGTCTGGAAGGTCTGGCCCGGCGGCCAGCCCGTCGTGCGGCTCGCGTCGGGCCGGGAGTTCGACGTGGTGACGGCTGGGCAGGAGTGGGCGGCCAACGGCGTTCCTGAGCTGTCGCAGCGCTACGGCGAGGTGGCGGAGGTCTGAGCGGCGGCTCGGGTGCAGGTCGGAGCCCCGGTTCGACCACAGGTTTGCAGGGGGCTTAAATACGGCTAATGCGGGACAAGTGCGTGTCGACTCTTTGGGCAAGTTCTCTCTGGATAGTTTGCGGCTGCACGGGACAGCTGAGAGTGAGTAGGGCTGCGCATGGCCGCCGATCCGTTGATCGAGCTGCGTGACGTCAACAAGTACTACGGGGAACTGCATGTCCTCCAGGACATCGACCTCACCGTCGGCAAGGGGGAGGTGGTCGTGGTCATCGGCCCTTCGGGGTCGGGCAAGTCGACCCTCTGCCGGGCCATCAACCGGCTGGAGACGATCCGCTCGGGCACCATCCTGCTGGACGGCAGACCGCTCCCGGACGAGGGCAGGGAACTGGCCCGGCTGCGCGCCGACGTCGGCATGGTGTTCCAGTCCTTCAACCTGTTCGCGCACAAGACCGTGCTCCAGAACGTGACGCTGGGGCAGGTCAAGGTCCGCAGGACCGACAAGGCGAAGGCCCAGGAGAAGGCGCTGGCCCTGCTCGACCGCGTCGGCGTGGCCGGCCAGGCCGACAAGTACCCCGCACAGCTCTCCGGCGGCCAGCAGCAGCGTGTGGCCATCGCTCGGGCCCTCGCGATGGAGCCCAAGGCGCTGCTGTTCGACGAGCCGACCTCCGCTCTGGACCCGGAGATGATCAACGAGGTGCTGGAGGTCATGCGGCAGCTCGCCCGGGACGGCATGACGATGGTCGTCGTCACCCACGAGATGGGCTTCGCCCGCTCGGCCGCCAACCGTGTGGTGTTCATGGCCGACGGCCGCATCGTCGAGGACCGCAGCCCGGACGAGTTCTTCACCGATCCGCGCAGCGACCGGGCCAAGGACTTCCTCTCCAAGATCCTCAAGCACTAGCCGAGTACGCGCCCGACATGACCCCCCGGACGGAACCTCGTCTAGGATGGGTCGTTCATCTGGGCCGTAGGGGCAGATCCACAGGAGCCATACCCGCCCGGCGGCGGCCGGAGATCACTGTTCGCGCAGCGGAATCGACACGTAGGACGGGTCGTTCGGCGGCGAGGAGAAGGTCAGCCGCGCGCCGGTCGGGTTGTGCTCGATGTAGAGCGGGTCGACCGTGTCGACGACCAGCGCCAGCCGGTGCCCCGCCGGGACGTCGTAGGCCGTGGAGAACAGCTCCAGGTCCACGCCGAACGGCTCGCCCGGGGTGCGCCCGTGGAAGGTGTACGGCGCGTTGGTGACCAGCTTGCCGAGGCCGAGCGGCCCCACGTCGTAGAGGTAGGCCACGAGGGTGCCGCTCTCCTCGGTGGGCGTCACCGTGGTGTGCAACCTCGCGGTGCCGCGCACCTGTTGGGTCCTGGCGTACGTCTGCGACTGCCAGACGGCGGCCCAGCGGCGGGGGAGCAGGGGCATCGAGGCCACCGGGGGAAGCCGGGCGATCTGGTCGAGGATGCTCGACAGGAACACGATTCCGCCGTCCGCACCCGAGTTGACGCCGGTCCGGATGGTGGTGGTGCCGGCGAGGTTCACCTTGCGGGTGGTCGCGGTGACCGATTTCCAGTCCGGATAGCCCTCGTAACCGCTTGTGGAACGGGACTTGATGCGCACCGGCTGCTCACGGTCGATGCCGTTGTCCACACCCCGGAGGTGGTGGTCGAACCAGCGCACGGTGTCGGTCCACACGTCGTTGGGCAGTCCGAACAGGCCGGTGAGTTCGGCCGTCGCGTGGTCGCCGGGCCGGAAAGCCAGCCGCTTGGGGCCGGTCAGCTTCTCGTAGAAGTCCGCGTACTGGTTGGGCGGGAAGATCGTGTCGCCCCAGGTGTTGGCGAGCATGACCGCCGCGCCGTTGTCGTTGAGCTGGTCCAGGTAGGTTCCGGGGGAACGTTTCTTCCCCCAGGCGATCAGGTCCTGCTCCTTGGCCAGGTCGGCGGAGTAGAAGTCGTCGAAGGCCCGGCGGGTCTCGGCGCTGTGGCGGCCGGTGACCGTGCCCGTGGCGTCCAGCAGGGCGGCGGCCTGGACGTGTTCGGTGCGGCCGGAGTAGATCGACCCGGTCAGGTCCGCCCAGCCGCTGAGCGCCGCGACGGCCTTGATGCGCGGGTCGTGCGCGGCGGCGAGCAGGCTGATGCCGGCGCCGTAGGAGACGCCTCCGATGCCGATGTTGCGCGGGTCGGCGGCGGTGTGCGCGAGCGCCCAGTCGACCACCGTGGACGCGTCGGCCACGTCGGGCGGGCCCGCCACCTCGATCTCGCCGCCGGACTGCCAGAAGCCGCGCACGTTGTACGTGAGCACGATGTAGCCCGAGTCGGCGAGCCGCCTGGCCTGGGCGAGGTACTCGACCTGGGGGAAGGACCAGCTCGTCGGGAACACGATCAGGGGGTGGCGGCCGGTGCCGTCGGTGTCCGCGGGCGTGACGACGTTGGCCTTCAGTACGGTGCCGTCCGCGCTCCGGATGTCGACGAAGCGGATGCCGCTCGTGGCGGCCTGCGCGGCGGGGGCGAGACCGAGGACGCCACCGGCGACCAGGGTCGCGGAGACGGCGCCCACGGCGGTCGTACGCAGGGCCGTGCGGTGGTGTCCCACGGTCACTCCTCAGTCGTTCCGGTGCAAAGTGACCCGACGGTAACCTCTCGCTCTTACCGTAAGTAACCCGCCGGTAAGTTACGTGCCAGTAACGATTGTTGAGCGGGTGAGGAACCGGGTGCGGGGCATCCGGGGCCGGAACGCGAGGAGTTGGGGAGGAGGCTGTGGGCCGGCGGTCAGGACGCGCGGTGCGAGGCTGGGGTGGAGACGGCCTGCGCGGGGAGCGGCGTCTGGGCGGCCCGTGTCACATCGGCGACCAGTTCCACCACGTCCGGGCCGTACGCCTGGGAGTTGACGACCTTCAGCAGCAGCACGAAGGAGTTGTTTCCGTGCTTGCGGTGGAGGCGCTCGTGGTTGCGGGCCAGATAGCGCGTGGCGGCCTGGTTGGTGATCGCGCGCTGGCCGCAGAAGAGGAACACCGGCCGGGCGTCGCGGCGCTGGGCGGCGGTCAGCCGGGCCAGCAGCACGTACTCGGTGACGCCCGCCTCCAGGCGGTGCCGTTCGCTGCCGATCTGGAACGCCCCCCGGTCCGGGCCCGGTTCGGCGTCGACGTTGACCCGCACGCCGGGCAGCATCGCCGCCATGTGCGCCATCATCCGCCGGTTGGAGGCCGGGCCGCCCACGCAGAACTCGGTGCGTTCGCCGAAGCCCTGCTGGGCCGTGTCCTGGGTGACCACCTGGATGTTGGCCCCGCAGTCCTTGATCAGCGCGGACAGCTCAAGGAGCGCGAAGACGTCGAAGCGGTGCACCGCCGGTTCCGAGGTCGCCGGGTCGCGGTTGACGACGAGCAGGCACTCCGAGTTGTTCGGCAGCCCGAAGAAGGCCTGCTTGCGCCGTAGCCTGCGTCGCCAGAGGTAGGTACGGGCGACCCAGCCCAGGGCGGCACTGATACCGGCCGCGACCAGACCCAGAACGATGTTGCGCACGTCGTCATTCATGGGCGCGCATAGTAGTGGGGTCCCATGGCCGGAACGTACCCGTGTTCGATGTGTGCCAGTCGCATGACACTGCCCGGAAGGGGGCTGTCGGGGGCCCCGCGTTGTGGTTACGCTGCGCGGACGTTCCCGGACTGGAGGTACGGATGCGCCGCTCTGTCGCGCGGAAACTGCTCGTCCTGGCGGTTTCCGCCGCCGTGGTCTCGGTGGGAGCGGCGGCGCCACCCGCCGCCGGCGGGACCGCCGCCGAGAAGACACCCGTCGCCGTCGGCTACGGCGGTGCCGTGGCCAGCGTCGACGCGGACGCCTCCGCCGCCGGCATCGAGATCCTGCGCAAGGGCGGCAACGCGGTGGACGCGGCCGTCGCGACCGCCGCCGCCCTCGGCGTCACCGAGCCCTACTCCGCGGGCATCGGCGGAGGCGGCTACTTCGTCTACTACGACGCCAAGTCCCGTACGGTGCGCACGATCGACGGCCGCGAGACCGCCCCGCTCACCGCCGACGCGAACCTGTTCCTCGAGAACGGCAAGCCCCTCGCCTTCGCCGACGCCGTCAGCAGCGGCCTCGGCGTCGGCACCCCCGGCACGCCCGCCACCTGGGCGACGGCCCTAGACCGCTGGGGCAGCAGGAAGCTCGGCACGCTGCTCAAGCCCGCCGAGCGCCTGGCCCGCGACGGCTTCACCGTCGACGCCACCTTCCGCAGCCAGACCGCCGCCAACGAGACCCGCTTCCGCTACTTCCCCGACACCACCGAGCTGTTCCTGCCCGGCGGACAGCTCCCGGCCGTCGGCTCCACCTTCAAGAACCCCGACCTCGCCCGCACCTACGCCGAGCTGGGCCGCAAGGGGGTCGGCACGCTCTACCGGGGCGACCTCGCCGAGGACATCGTCGACACCGTGAACAAGCCGCCGGTGGACCCGGCTTCGGGCTGGAACGCCCGGCCCGGCGAGCTGTCCGCGAAGGACCTCGCCGCCTACCGCGCCAAGCTCCAGGCACCCACCAGGACCACCTACCGAGGCCTCGGCGTGTACTCCATCGCGCCCTCCTCCTCCGGTGGCACGACCGTCGGCGAGGCCCTCAACATCCTGGAGCGGACCGATCTGTCCAAGGCGAGCCAGGCCCAGTACCTGCACCGGTACATCGAGGCCAGCCGCATCGCCTTCGCCGACCGCGGGCGCTGGGTCGGCGACCCGGCCTTCGAGGACGTACCGGCCGGGGAACTGCTCTCGCAGCGGTACGCCGACTCGCGGGAGTGCCTGATCAAGGACGACGCGGTGCTCACCAGCCCGGTCGCGCCCGGAGACCCCCGCAACCCGGCGGCCTGCGCCACGGCGGGCACGGCGGCGCCGACGACGTACGAGGGCGACAGCACCACGCACCTGACCGTCGCCGACAAGTGGGGGAACGTCGTTGCCTACACGCTCACCATCGAGCAGACCGGCGGCAGCGGCATCACCGTCCCCGGACGCGGATTCATCCTCAACAACGAGCTGACGGACTTCTCCTTCGCCCCGGCCAACCCGGCCGTGCACGACCCCAACCTGCCCGGTCCGGGCAAGCGGCCGCGGTCCTCGATCGCGCCGACCATCGTCCTCGACCGGCACAACCAGCCGGTGGTGGCCCTCGGTTCACCCGGCGGCGCCACCATCATCACCACCGTCCTGCAGACCCTCACCCAATTCCTCGACCGCGGGCTGCCGCTCGTGGACGCCATCGCCGCTCCCCGCGCCAGCCAGCGCAACGCCGCCCAGACGGAACTCGAACCCGGCCTCTACGGCAGCGGCTCGGCCGCGGAACTGGCGGCGATCGGGCACTCCTTCCGGCTCAACCCGGAGATCGGCGCCGCGACCGCCGTACAGCGGCTGCCCGGCGGGAAGTGGCTCGCGGCGGCCGAGACCGTACGGCGGGGCGGCGGCTCGGCGCAGGTGGTGCTGCCGGCGTCGTAGGACGCCGGGAGTTCACAGCTCGGGAGCGGGCGGCTCGTCGCGGACCGTACGGAACGCGAGCCGCCCGTCCTGGACGTCGACCGTCACGCGGGCGCCCTCCTGGACCCGCCCGTCGAGCAGCAGCCGGGACAGCTGGTTGTCGACCTCGCGCTGGATGGTGCGGCGCAGCGGGCGGGCACCGTACTCGGGCTGGTAACCGCGTTCGGCAAGCCAGTCGACGGCCGCTTCGGAGAACTCCACCGCGATCCCCTGCGAGTGCACCAGCCGACGGGTCCCGTCCAGCAACAGATCGGTGATCCGCCGCAGTTGGTCACCGCTGAGCTGGCGGAAGACGACGATCTCGTCGATGCGGTTGAGGAACTCCGGCCGGAAGTGGTCGCGCAGCGGTCGCAGGATCTGCTCCCGCCGCGCCTCCTCGTCGGCCTCGGCGCCGCCCGCGCCGAAACCGATTCCCGCGCCGCGCCGCGTGATCGCCTCCGAACCCAGGTTGCTGGTCATCACGATCACCGTGTTGGTGAAGTCGACCGTGCGGCCCTGCGCGTCGGTCAGCCGCCCGTCGTCGAGCACCTGCAGCAGGATGTTGAAGACGTCCGGATGCGCTTTCTCCACCTCGTCGAGCAGCAGCAGCGAGTACGGGTGACGGCGGACCGCCTCGGTGAGCTGGCCGGCCTCCTCATGGCCCACGTAGCCGGGCGGTGCGCCCACCAGGCGGCTCACCGTGTGCCGCTCCTGGTACTCGCTCATGTCCAGGCGGACCATGCGCTCCTCGCTGCCGAACAGCGCCTCGGCGAGCGCGCGGGCCAGCTCGGTCTTGCCCACCCCGGTCGGGCCCAGGAACAGGAAACTGCCGATCGGCCGGTCCGGGCTCGACAGTCCGGCGCGCGAGCGCAGCACGGCGTCCGAGACGACCCGCACGGCCTCGTCCTGCCCGACGACCCGCTCGTGCAGATGCTGTTCCAGGCCGAGCAGCCGGTCCTTCTCCTCCTGGGTGAGGCTCGCGACGGGGATGCCGGTCTGGCGGGAGACGACCTCGGCGATGGCCTCCGCGGTGACCTCCAGATGCTGGCCCTCGTCGGCCTCGCCGTCCCCGGCCGCGTCCGCGATCCGCCCCTTCAACTCCACGATCCGGTCCCGCAGTTGGGTGGCCTGCTCGTACTGCTCGTCGGCGACGGCCTGGTCCTTGTCGCGGGTCAGCTGCTCGACCTCGCGCTCCATGGCCCGTACGTCGGTGCCCTTGGTGCGGGCGCCGAGACGCACCCGGGCGCCCGCCTGGTCGATCAGGTCGATGGCCTTGTCGGGCAGCCGCCGGTCGGTGAGATAGCGGTCGGACAGCCCCACCGCCGCCACCAGCGCCTCGTCGGTGTAGCGGACCTGGTGGTGGGCCTCGTACCGGTCGCGCAGACCGCGCAGGATCTCGATCGCGTCCGGGGCCGACGGCTCGGGCACCAGGATCGGCTGGAACCGCCGGGCCAGCGCCGCGTCCTTCTCGATCCTGCGGTACTCCTCCAGGGTGCTGGCACCCACGATGTGCAGCTCACCGCGGGCCAGCGCCGGCTTGAGGATGTTCCCGGCGTCCATCGAGCCACCCTCGCCGCCGCCGCCCGCACCGACCACCGTGTGCAACTCGTCGATGAAGACGATGAGTTCGCCGGAGTGCTCGCGGATCTCGTTCACGATCGCGTTGAGGCGCTCCTCGAAGTCGCCTCGGTAACGGGTTCCCGCAACCACTCCGGACAGGTCCAGGGCGACGACCCGGCGGCCGGTCAGCACGTCCGGCACGTCACCGTCCGCGATGCGCTGCGCCAGCCCCTCCACGATGGCGGTCTTGCCCACACCCGCGTCACCGATCAGCACGGGGTTGTTCTTGCCGCGCCGCGACAGCACCTCGATCGTCTGCTCGATCTCGTCGTCCCGGCCGATCACCGGGTCGATACGGCCCTTGCGCGCCAGGTCGGTGAGATCGCGGCCGTACTTGTCCAGCGTCGGCGTGGAGCTGGGCCGCTGCCGCTCCTGGCCGGTCTGCGGCGGCAGCGTGTCCGCGGGCTCGGAGGGGCCCGCGGGCGGCGCGAAGCGGGCCGCGTTGAGGATGTGCCCGGCCGCGGAGTCCGGGTTCGCCGCCAGGGCGCTCAGCACGTGCTCGGGGCCGATATAGCCCGCCCCGCGCGAGCGCGCCAGGTCGTGGGCGTCCAGCAGGGCCCGTTTGGCGGCCGGCGTCAGCGACAGCGAGGTGGGCGGCGGCACCTCGCCCGGCGGGTGCTGCGCCGGGCCGGAGCGCTCGTCGATCTCCGTCGCGAGGGAGTCGGGGTCCGCGCCGGCCCGGCTGAGCAGGCTGCGGGTCGGCTCCGCCGTGAGGGCGGCCCGCAGCAGGTGCTCGGTGTCCAGATCGCGGCTGCCGTGCTCGGCGGCGTACTGGGCGGCGCCGCGGACCAGCTCCCTCGCCGGCTGGCTGAGGAGCTGGCCGATGTTGATCTGGCGGGGGCCGGGGCGGGGCCCGCCGAAGAAGCGCGCCAGGAATTCACCGAAGGGGTCGCCCTCAGGGCCGATGTAGCCGCTGGTCATGGCATTCCGTTCCCTCGACTGCGTTGCCGGTGCGGACGGGTTTCCTGTCCGGGTCGGGCTACACCACGATGACACGTTCCTTTTGGGGTGGCATGTCCGCACGCGTCCGGCCATGGGCCGGCGGAGCCGGGCGGAGGCGGGCGAGGGCCGGAAATCCGGTTCCGCTCATCCGCCGGGACGGCGTCGGGAGACCCTCGCGTCCCCGAGGAAAACTCCCTGTATCCGCGCCGTAACACGTATGGTGTTTTCTACGGACCGGAGTGTTCCGGTCGGCAGGAGTTGGGCGATGGCTTTGGATCAACTCCCAGGGCAACTGCGGGAGTTCGCGAACTACCTGGACGGACTGCTGGCGCGCCTGGATCAGGGTGCCGGTTGGTGCGCGGTCTTCTGGCAGCGCGACCCGGACGGGATGCGGGCCTGCCTCGACGGCCGTGAGGTGCCGCCCTGGGACGTGGTGGAGGCCCTGCTCCAGGACCTCGCCGCGAACTACGGCACCCCCGTCGCCGCTCAGCAGGCGCAACGGGCCCGGCCCCTGCACATCGCCGCCCTCGCCGCCCACGACGCCGGACCCGGCGCCCGTGACGCCCTCGGGGACCGTCTCGACGTCATGCTCCGCGAGCAGCGCTACGCCGTCGACCGGCAGGCCGAACTGGGCCGCCTGCTCGCCGCCGCGACCACCCGCGAGGAGGCCGAGGCCATCCGCCTCGACCTCGCCTGGGCCCACGACGACCACGAACGTGCCACCGCTCGCTGCGCCGAACTCCGTTATCGCATCGCCGAGTTGGACCGGCTGGCTGGTGGTGCCGGTGAAGGTGCCGGTGGTGGCGGCCGGACCGAGGGAGTCGTGCCGGTCCAGCGGGCGGAAACAGCCGCACACGGTTACGCCCGGCCGGCCACGGCTCCCGCCCACGGCGACCCGCACACCCCCCAGGTCTCCCCGTACGCCGACACCCGTACGTCCCCGGCATCCCCGTACGCCGAGGCGGCGGCGACCGCCCCGGACGCCCGGAACCCGGAAGACGCCGGCCGGCACGCCCCTGACGACGCCGCCCCCGCCTCCGTGCCCAAGCAGCGCAAGCGCCGTCGGGGCGGTGCGCGGTTCGCCGGGATGGCCGAGGAGGAGGCCGCCCCCCTCGCCGTACCGCCCGTCGACGAGGCCGTGGCGCTGCCTGCGCCCGCGCCGAGCACGCGCCGTACGCCGCGCGGTGCCCGCTTCGCCGGGGCCGCCGAGGAACCGCGGCAGCGGCCGGAGCCTTCGGCCCCGCCGATGGACGCGGCGGACCGGCGCGAGACCGCCGAAGCGGTGGAGCGGCTGGTCAGGCTCCGCAGCGAGGGCCGCAGCGGCGAGGCGCACGCGCTGCTCGTCGAGTTCGCCTACTGGCCCGCCGCGCGCATCCCGCTGCTCGCCGCCGGCCTGCAGCGTTCGGGTCTCACCGCCGACTGGACGACCCTGCTGTGGGAGGCCGCCTCGCTGCCCGCCGACCGTCTCGTCGCCGCGGCGGACGCCCTGGCAGAGGCGGGCCGCACCGCCGACGGGGAACAGATCCTGCGCCAGGGCGTCGCCCGCCCGGCCGAGGAGATCGGGGAGGCCGTCGGCGCCCTGGTGGCCGACGGACGCCGCCGCGAGGTGCGCGCGCTGCTCGACGCCTACGTCCGCGTCCGCACCCCCGAGGAGGCGGCCCGCAGCGTCGCCCCCGACCCGCAGCTCCTGGTCCCGCTGCTGCTGGAGGCCGCCCGCGGCGTCTCGGACGAGCGCCACTGGGACCTGGTCCACGCGCTGCGCGTCGCAGGCTTCACCACCTGACCCGCACGCCCGCGCGTAGGCCGTCCGCCCGCGGCTCACCCACCGGAGTGTGAAACGCGATCGACTCAGCGGGTTAACGACGATGGTCTTGGCAAGCCCGTCCCCGAGGCTTACGTTCGTCCCTCTACGACCAGTGTCTACGGGCGTAGAGGGCCCTGACGTTTCCCGTCGAAGGAGCAGCTCATGGCCAACGTCGTACGTGCCGCTCTGGTCCAGGCCACCTGGACCGGCGACACCGAGTCCATGGTGGCGAAACACGAGGAGCACGCCCGCGAGGCGGCCCGGCAGGGCGCGAAGATCATCGGGTTCCAGGAGGTCTTCAACGCCCCGTACTTCTGTCAGGTCCAGGAGCCGGAGCACTACCGCTGGGCCGAGCCGGTCCCCGACGGACCGACCGTGCGCCGTATGCAGGAGCTGGCCCGCGAGACGGGCATGGTGATCGTCGTCCCCGTCTTCGAGATCGAGCAGTCCGGTTTCTACTACAACACCGCCGCCGTGATCGACGCCGACGGCAGCTACCTCGGCAAGTACCGCAAGCACCACATCCCGCAGGTGAAGGGATTCTGGGAGAAGTACTACTTCAAGCCGGGCAACCTCGGCTGGCCGGTCTTCGACACGGCCGTCGGCAAGGTCGGCGTCTACATCTGCTACGACCGCCACTTCCCGGAGGGCTGGCGCCAGCTCGGCCTCAACGGCGCCCAGCTGGTCTACAACCCGTCGGCCACCCACCGGGGGCTCTCCTCCCACCTCTGGCAGCTCGAACAGCCCGCCGCCGCCGTCGCCAACGAGTACTTCGTCGCCGCCATCAACCGGGTCGGCGTCGAGGAATACGGCGACAACGACTTCTACGGCACGTCCTACTTCGTGGACCCGCGCGGACAGTTCGTCGGCGGGACGGCCGGCGACAAGGACGAGGAACTCCTCGTCCGCGACCTCGACCTCGACCTGGTCGAGGAGGTACGGCAGACCTGGGCCTTCTACCGCGACCGCCGCCCCGACGCCTACGAAGGGCTGGTCCAGCCGTGAACGACCTCTACGCCCGTCACCGCCGGGTCCTGCCGGACTGGCTCGCCCTCTACTACGACCGGCCGCTGGAGATCACCCACGGCGAGGGCCGCCACGTATGGGACGCCCAGGGAAACAAGTACCTGGACTTCTTCGGCGGCATCCTCACGACCATGACCGCGCACGCGCTGCCCGAGGTCACGAAGGCGGTGAGCGAGCAGGCCGGACGGATCATCCATTCCTCCACGCTCTACCTCAACCGCCCGATGGTCGAACTCGCCGAGCGCATCGCCCACCTGAGCGCCATCCCGGACGCCCGCGTCTTCTTCACCACCTCCGGCACCGAGGCCAACGACACCGCGCTGCTGCTCGCCACCGCCCACCGGCGCAGCAACACGATCCTGGCGATGCGCAACAGCTACCACGGCCGTTCCTTCAGCGCCGTCGGCATCACCGGCAACCGCGGCTGGTCACCCACCTCCCTGTCCCCGCTCCAGACGCTGTACGTCCACGGAGGCGTGCGCACCCGCGGTCCGTACGCGTCACTCGACGACAGCGCGTTCATCGCGGCCTGCGTCGAGGACCTGAAGGACCTGCTCGGCCACACCCGCCCGCCCGCCGCCCTGATCGCCGAGCCGGTCCAGGGTGTCGGCGGCTTCACGTCCCCGCCGGACGGACTGTATGCGGCATTCCGAGAAGTGCTGAACGCACACGGGATCCTGTGGATCGCCGACGAGGTGCAGACCGGCTGGGGCCGCACCGGCGACCACTTCTGGGGTTGGCAGGCACACGACCGCAACGGCCCGCCCGACATCGTCACCTTCGCCAAGGGCATCGGCAACGGCATGTCCATCGGCGGGGTCGTCGCCCGCTCCGAGATCATGAACTGCCTGGACGCCAACAGCATCTCCACCTTCGGCGGCACCCAGGTCACCATGGCCGCCGGCCTCGCCAACCTCTCCCACCTGCTGGAGCACGACCTCCAGGGCAACGCCCGGCGGGTCGGCGGACTCCTCATCGAACGGCTGCGGGCCGTCGCCGCCCAGGACCCGGGCGTACGGGAGGTACGCGGGCGCGGGCTGATGATCGGCGTCGAGCTGACCAGGCCCGGCACCGACGAGGCCGACCCCGACCGGGCCGCCGCAGTCCTGGAGGCCGCCCGCGCCGGGGGACTGCTGATCGGCAAGGGCGGCGGCCACAGCACCAGCGCCCTGCGTGTCGCCCCGCCCCTGTCCCTGACCGTCGCGGAGGCCGAGGAGGGCGCCGCGATCCTCGAAAGCGCGCTCAGAAGCACGCAGTAACGCCTGAGCGCACCGCGGTGCCTGAGCGCACGCGGCGCCCGAGCAAGGGAACCACGCCATGACCACCACCATCCGGGAGTACCGGGGGCCCGTCGAGCCCCTGGAGCCGGCCCTGTCGGTCCGTCAGGTCCTCGCGCTGGAACGCGTGCTGGCCGGGGAACCCGAGGTGGTGGCCGGCGCGGCCCAGCTCGACAGGCCCGTGCGCTGGGTGCACGTCGCCGAGGCCGCCGACGTCGGCGTGATGCTCAGCGGCGGCGAGATGGTCCTCACCACCGGAGTACTGCTCGCCGGCGACGAGAACGCGCAGGCCGAGTACATCCGCTCGCTGCACCGCGCGGAGGCCGCCGCCGTCGTCCTGGGCCTCGGCCGGGCCTTCCCCGCCCCGCCGGACACGATGCGGCGCGCCGCCGAGCGGTGCGGACTGCCCATGGTCGTCCTGCACCGCCCCTTCCCCTTCGCGGAACTGACCGAGGAGGTCCAGTCGCGGCTCGTGCGGCGCAAGTTCGCCGCCGTCAGCCTCTCCGAGGCCGTACGCACCGCGCTCACCGGACTCATCACCACCGGTGCGCCCCTGCAGCACCTGCTCGACGAGATCGCCCACCACACCGGCTGTCCCGTCGTCGTCACCAACCTCGCCCACCGGGTCCTGGCCACGGCCGGGGAGCGGTCCGCGGTCGACGACGTGCTGCGTGACTGGGAACGCATCGCCCGCCAGGCGGGCGGCAGCGAGGGCGACGGCTGGATCCGCGCCGAACTGGGCGGACGCGGTGAACGCTGGGGCCAGATCATGCTCTGCGGCTACCGCGGCGACACCGCGGGCGGGCGGCTGCTCGCCGACCGGGCCGCCGAGGCCCTCGTCCTGCACCGCATGCTCGGCGGCGCCACCGCCCACTCCTGGGAGGAGCAGTCCACTCAGGGCCTGCTCACCGACCTGGTCTCCGGCGTCGTGGCGGCCCGCCAACTGCTGCCCCGCGCGCGGGCCGCCGGACTGCCGGTCAACCGGCGCACCTTCGTCCCGCTGGTCGTCCGGGACGGCGACTGCGCCCAACTGGAGAGAATGCTCCGCCTGCTGGGCATGGCCGGGCTGGTCGCCGAACTCGCCGACGGGGCCACCGCGGTGCTGCTCAGCCTCGCCCGGGACCAGGACGCCGACGCGCTCACCGCGCACTTCGCCGCCCGGCTGCGCACCGAGTCCGGGGAGAGCGGCACCGTCGTGGCCGCCGCCGCGCCCCGCGTCGCCTGGGACGACGTACCCGCGGGACTGCGCGAGGCCCAGCACGTCGCGGACGCCGTCGCCGACTCCTCCCCGGTCCTCGACCTCCCGGCCGTCGTCCGCCTCAAGGACGTCCATCTGCGGGGCCTGATACGGCTGTTGAGGGACGACCCGCATGTGCAGGCCTTCGCCGAGCGGGAACTGGACGGGCTGCTGTCCGCGGCCGGAGAGGATCTGCTGGCCGTCCTGCGCACCTACCTCGCCACCGGCCGCAACAAGTCCCGCACCGCCCAGCTCCACCACGTCTCACGGCCCGCGCTGTACCGGCGGCTCGAGGCGATCCAGGGCCGGCTCGGGGTGGACCTCGACGACTTCGAACAGGCCGCGTCGGTGCACATCGCCCTCCTCGCGCACGACGCGCAACAGGCATGAGGCGCGCCGGTGCGGCCGGCGCCGACGGCACGGCGCCGGCCGGCGACGGGCCGGAGAGCGTCGCACACCACACGGGGAATCCGGTCGGCACGTCCGGTGCGCAACAGGAGTGAAACATGCGACGACCTGGGAAAACGGTGGTGAAACATGCGTCGACGAAGTCGTGACACCGTGGCACGTCCAACGCCCCCAGACGTGACACGGTGCACCTCAAAGCCCGCTTTCGGACTTCCTAGGCTCCTCGCACACCCAGCGACCGGAGGTCCCGATGAGCAGAGTGATCCGAGCCGCCGTCTTCCAGACCGCGTGGACCGGCGACAAGGAGTCGATGATCCAGGTGCACGAGCAGGCGGTGCGCGACGCGGCCGCCCAGGGTGCACAGGTCCTGTGCTTCCAGGAACTGTTCTACGGACCGTACTTCTGCCAGGTCCAGGACCCGGCGTTCTACGAGTACGCCGAGCAGGTCCCCGACGGACCGATCGTCAAGCGCTTCCAGGCACTCGCCAGGGAGCACGGCATCGTCCTGGTGCTGCCGATGTACGAGGAGGAGCAGCCGGGCGTCCTCTACAACACCGCCGCGGTGATCGACGCGGACGGCAGCTACCTCGGCAAGTACCGCAAGCACCACATCCCGCAGGTGAAGGGTTTCTGGGAGAAGTTCTACTTCCGTCCCGGCAACGTGGGCTGGCCCGTCTTCGACACCGCCGTCGGCAGGATCGGCGTCTACATCTGCTACGACCGCCACTTCCCCGAGGGCTGGCGCGCCCTGGGCCTGGAAGGCGCCGAGATCGTCTTCAACCCGTCGGCCACCTCCCGCGGCCTGTCCGCCTATCTGTGGCAGCTGGAGCAGCCGGCGGCGGCCGTCGCCAACGAGTACTTCATCGGCGCGATCAACCGGGTCGGCGTCGAGGAACTGGGCGAGAACGACTTCTACGGAACCTCGTACTTCGTGGACCCGGAGGCCCAGTTCGTCGGCGAGGTGGCGAGCGACAAGGAGAGCGAACTCGTCGTCCGCGACCTGGACATGGCCAAGCTGCGCGAGGTCCGCGACCGCTGGCAGTTCTACCGGGACCGCCGTCCCGACGCCTACCCCCCGCTGACCGCGCCCTGACCGGTGCGGCTCCCCGCGTCCCCCCTGCGGGGCGAAGCCCTCGTCAGGGGGCGCGGGGCGGGGTCCCCGTGAGCCCGGTGCGGCCCCGCGCCGGGACGCGACCCGCTCACGACCCGTATCTGCCGACCACAACCCAGCGGAGCGTCAACGCATGAGCCGAACCGTCATCCGTGGTGGCCTCGTCATCACCGCGTCCGACGAGATCCACGCCGACGTCCTGATCGAGGACGGCCGTATCGCCGCCCTCGCCGCCTCCGGTACCCCGGCCGCCGAGGCCTGGACCGCCGAGAAGGCCATCGACGCCACCGGGAAGTACGTCATCCCGGGCGGGGTCGACGCCCACACCCACATGGAGCTGCCGTTCGGCGGCACCTTCGCCTCCGACACCTTCGAGACCGGCACGCGCGCCGCCGCCTGGGGCGGTACGACGACGATCGTCGACTTCGCCGTACAGAGCGTCGGCCACACTCTGCGCGAGGGCCTGGACGCCTGGCACGCCAAGGCCGAGGGCAACTGTGCCATCGACTACGCCTTCCACATGATCGTCTCCGATGTGAACCAGGAGACGCTCAAGGAGATGGACCTGCTGGTGGAGGAGGGCGTGACCTCCTTCAAGCAGTTCATGGCCTATCCGGGCGTCTTCTACAGCGACGACGGCCAGATCCTGCGCGCCATGCAGCGCTCCGCCGAGAACGGCGGCCTGATCATGATGCACGCGGAGAACGGGATCGCCATCGACGTCCTGGTCGAGCAGGCGCTGGCCCGCGGTGAGACCGACCCCCGCTACCACGGCGAGGTACGCAAGGCACTGCTGGAGGCCGAGGCCACCCACCGCGCCATCAAGCTCGCGCAGGTCGCCGGAGCGCCCCTCTACGTGGTGCACGTATCGGCGATGGAAGCGGTCGCGGAACTGGCCAGGGCGCGGGACGAGGGACTGAACGTCTTCGGCGAGACCTGTCCGCAGTACCTGTTCCTGTCCACCGACAACCTGGCCGAGCCCGGCTTCGAGGGCTCCAAGTACGTGTGCAGCACGCCGCTGCGCCCCAGGGAGCACCAGGCCAAGCTGTGGCAGGGCCTGCGGACCAACGACCTCCAGGTGGTGTCGACGGACCACTGCCCCTTCTGCTTCGTGGGCCAGAAGGAACTGGGCTGGGGCGACTTCTCCAAGATCCCCAACGGTCTGCCGGGCGTCGAGAACCGTATGGACCTTCTCCACCAGGCCGTCGTCGACGGACACATCTCGCGCCGCCGCTGGATCGAGATCGCGTGCGCCACCCCTGCGCGCATGTTCGGCATGTACCCGAAGAAGGGCACCATCACCCCGGGCGCCGACGCGGACGTCGTCATCTACGACCCGCACGCCGAGCAGACCGTCTCCGCCGACACCCACCACATGAACGTCGACTACTCGGCGTACGAGGGCAAGCGGATCACCGGCCGCGTCGAGACGGTCCTCTCGCGCGGCGTACCCGTCATCACCGAGCGGGAGTACACCGGGCGCGCCGGTCACGGTGTCTACACCCCGCGCTCCACCTGTCAGTACCTCAACTAGGAGTGGCGCCAATGGACTTCGGACTCGTCCTGCAGACCGACCCGCCGGCCTCGAAGGTCATCAGCCTGATGCAGCGGGCCGAGCGCAACGGCTTCACCTACGGATGGACCTTCGACTCGGCCGTGCTCTGGCAGGAGCCGTTCGTGATCTACAGTCAGATCCTGTCGAGCACCAGCAAGCTGACGGTCGGCCCGATGGTCACCAACCCGGGCACCCGCACCTGGGAGGTCACCGCCTCCACCTTCGCCACCCTCAACGACATGTTCGGCAACCGCACCGTGTGCGGCATCGGCCGCGGCGACTCCGCGATGCGGGTCGCGGGCCGCAAGCCCAACACCCTGGCCCGGATCAGCGAGGCAATGAAGGTCATCCGCGCCCTCGGCCGCGGTGACGAGGCCGACCTCGGCGGCACGGTGATCAGGTTCCCGTGGATCAAGCCGGGCGCCGAACTCCCGGTCTGGATGGCCGCGTACGGGCCCAAGGCGCTGAAGATGACCGGCGAGGAGGCCGACGGCTTCATCCTCCAGCTCGCCGACCTGTACCTCACCGAGTACATGGTCAAGGCCGTCAAAGACGCCGCCGTCGCCGCCGGGCGTGACCCCGGCGAGGTGAAGATCTGCGTCGCCGCCCCGGCGTACGTCACCGAGGACGACTCGCCCGAGGCGCTCGCCCACGCCCGGGACCAGTGCCGCTGGTTCGGCGGCATGGTCGGCAACCACGTGGCCGACCTGGTCTCCAAGTACGGAGAGCACTCCGCCGCCGTACCGGACGAACTCACCGACTACATCAAGGCGCGCGAGGGCTACGACTACTCGCACCACGGCCGCGCCGACAACCCGGACACCCAGTTCGTGCCCGACGAGATCGTCGACCGGTTCTGCCTCATCGGGCCGGTCGAGAAGCACATCGAGAAGCTGAACGCGCTGCGTGGGCTGGGCGTCGACCAGTTCGCCGTCTACGACATGCACGACGCGCAGGAGGCCACCATCGACGCCTACGGCACCACGGTGATTCCCGCGCTCAACGGCTGAACCGGCAACGGAGCCCGGCTCACCGCCGGTCGCCGACGCCTCCCATGCTCCCCCTTCCCGCCGTTCTCGGGAAGGGGGCCCAGGGCGCCCTCCCCGCGCACCCCCCTCGGCACCGCCCGCACGGCCTCTCCCGTCCCACCCTCGTTCGATTGGCCTGCCCATGACCGACACCGCTTCCCCGGCCATACCGCCGACCTCTCAAGTCACCCTCGCCGACGGCCGGGTGGAGATTGCCCCTGGTTCGCCGCTGCCCAGCGGCCCCTACGC
The DNA here is from genome assembly GCF_002154575.1 of Streptomyces bobili. Lineage (GTDB taxonomy): Bacteria > Actinomycetota > Actinomycetes > Streptomycetales > Streptomycetaceae > Streptomyces > Streptomyces bobili. Next base: position 25,380 of record NZ_MUBA01000012.1, on the reverse strand, counting down.
CAACGAGGACCTGCTGCCGGTCCCCGTCGAGAAGCGCACCTGGACCACGTACAACTTCTCCGCGCTCTGGGTCGGCATGGCCCACAACACGGCCTCGTGGACCCTCGCCTCCGGTCTGATCGCCGTCGGCATGGACTGGAAGCAGGCGGTGTTCACCATCGCCCTCGCCAACCTGATCGTGCTGGTGCCGATGCTGCTCACCGGGCACGCGGGACCGAAGTACGGCATCCCCTTCCCGGTCTTCGCCCGTGCCTCCTTCGGCATCCGCGGCGCCAACCTCCCCGCTGTCGTACGGGCGTTGGTGGCCTGTGGCTGGTTCGGCATCCAGACCTGGATCGGCGGCGAGGCGATCTTCTTCCTGGCCGGAAAGCTGATCGGCAACGGCTGGAGCGAGGCCGGTGAGTTCGGCGGCCACCCCTGGACCATGTGGCTGTCCTTCGCGATCTTCTGGGCGCTTCAGGTGGCGATCATCTACCGGGGCATGGAGACGATCCGCCGCTTCGAGAACTGGGCGGCGCCCTTCGTCCTCGTCGGCGCGCTCGTGATGCTGATCTGGATGAGCAACAAGGCGGGCGGTTTCGGCCCGTTGCTCGACCAGCCCTCCAAGCTCGGCTGGGGTGCCGACTTCTGGAAGCTGTTCTGGCCGTCCCTCATGGGCATGATCGGCTTCTGGTCGACGCTGTCGCTGAACATCCCCGACTTCACCCGGTACGGAAAGTCGCAGAAGGCGCAGACCTGGGGACAGGCCCTCGGTCTGCCCACGACCATGACATTGTTCGCGCTGCTGTCGGTGATGGTCACCTCGGGTTCGCAGGCCGTGTACGGCGAGACGATCTGGGACCCGGTACAGCTCGCGGCGAAGACGGACAACGTCGTGGGCCTGCTGTTCGCGCTGGTGACCGTGCTGGTGGCGACCCTGTCCGTCAACATCGCCGCCAACCTGGTCTCGCCCGCCTTCGACTTCTCCAACATCGCGCCCCGGAAGATCAGTTTCCGCACCGGTGCGCTCGTCACCTGCGTCCTCGGCGTGCTGATCTTCCCGTGGAAGCTGTATTCCGACCCGGAGGGCTACATCTTCACCTGGCTCGGCCTGGTCGGCGGGCTCCTCGGCACGGTCGCCGGCATCCTCATCGCCGACTACTGGATCCTGCGCCGCGGCAAGCTCGACCTGACCGACCTGTACCGGACGGGCGGCCGTTACTGGTACAACGCCGGCTGGAACTGGCGGGCGGTCGTGGCCTTCGTGGTGGGCGGTGTCCTCGCCGTCGGCGGCGCGAGCTTCAAGCCGCTGATCGACGGCCGTCCCGTCGCGGCGCTGGAGCCGCTGGCCGACTACGGCTGGGCGGTGGGCCTGGGCACCTCGATGGCGCTCTACCTGGCGTTGATGCTGCTGAGAGGACGTGACAGGACCGCCGTGTGACGCGGGCGGGATCACGGGTGAGGGCGGCGGCGGGTGGAAGAACCCCGCCGGCGCCCTCGTTCGGGTTTCTGGGCGGCCTCAGTTGACCGCGGCGGCCTTCAGCGAGGCGACCGCTTCCTTCGCCGCCTTGATCGCGCCCTTGTTGATCTCGTCGGTGCCGGGAGCCTTCTTCGACTCGAAGTCGCTGCCGTTGTAGGTGACGACGACAAGCGCGTTCGCGACACGCGCGAGGACGGTGCCCTCACGGGTCTGCTGCTTGTCCTCCGTGGTCAGGTTCACCACCGAGTAGGCCTCGTCCCCGAGCCCCGGAACGGCTCCGCCGCCGGCCTTCTCCGTGGTGCGGTCCTTGAACGAGGCCGCCGCGTCGTCGTCGGACTCCGCCAGCTCGAACGAGATGTCCAGCCACCGGTAGTCGTACCCCTTGAGGGCGTTCCAGGAGCAGGTGCGGCGCAGGGAGGTGTCCGTCGACGGGATCTCCTTGCCGGCTGTCTTCGCGGCCGGCACCAGCGAACTCACCGTCTTGGCGGCCACACTCGTGCACGGTGCGGGGGCGGCGCCGTACGTCTTCGTCACCGCCGTCGAGGACGGCGCGGACGACTCGGAACGGGGTTTCTGCGTGTCCTTGGCCGCGGTGTCCTTCGCTGGGTCGGTCGGACCGGACGACATCGCCCAGCCCGCGCAGGCGAGCACGATCACCGGGGTCAGTCGCGCGGTGAGGGCGAGCGGCAGTGGGAGAGAACGCACGGCGCACTTTCGTGGGGGACGGTGCGGACGAGGTCCACGATGCGGACGGGGACGCCAGTTTCACACGACTGCCTGTGGGGCGAAAGGGCGAACTCGCTCCGTGGTGGCGCGGTGACAGGAGAGCGCGGATTTCCCGCCAGGGCGGGCGGCACGCCCCGCCCGCGGTGGCCGCTACGGGCCGAGGCACAGGCCGAGACACCGGCCGACCGGTGTCTCGGCCGGCGTTCAGGCGCCAGCGCCGTGCGCGGGCGGCCGTACCTGTTCCTCCAGACGTCGCAGGCTGGTGTCCAGGGCCTCGCTCACCGCCTTCTCGCCCGGGTCGTGCCCGGTGTCGAAGAACGACAGATGCACGGTCACCTCGCTGGTGTCGCCGCCGATGCCGGCCACCTGGAGCCAGCCCGTGTAGCCGCCCCCCTCCCGGGTGCCCCATTCCAGCCGCATCTGCTCGCGCCGCGGGCGCAGCAGGGCCGCGGTGTCCTCGTCGGTGCGGTCCTCGTGCACCGTGACGGCGGGCAGGTCCCCGGCGGCGTCGACATGCAGGGCGTCCGGCAGCCAGGCGTCCATCCGGCCGAGGTCGGCTGCCCGGTCGAAGACGCGCTCGGGGGGCGCGGGCATGGTGCGGGAACGTTCGTACTCGGTCATGGTCGGTACCGTCCTCGGCTCGTGTCGGTACGGCGGATCGCGCGTCCGGGCCGGCCGGCGCGGACGCGAGGCCGGGCGACGCCGCGCCACCGCGACGCCGTCCCGCCGGGGCCGCGCGGCGAGCCGCTGGGCGGTCCGCGGCCTCGGCGGGCGTGTCGATGCGGTGGCCGTCGGTCGTCGCCGCTCGGTCGTCGCCGCTCGGTCGTTGCCGCTAGGCGTTGCCGAAGATGGCCTTCTGCACGTCGTTGGGACCGTCGAACTTCTTCGTCCCCGCGTGCGACAGCTTGTCGACGACCTTCTCGTCGGCGCCGTTGCTGCGGGCCAGCGAGACGAGGTCGTCGCGGCTGGCGGGGTAGTCGGCGCCCTTCAGTGCCTTCTGCACATCGATCGGGCTCATGTCGGCCATGGCAGCCTCCTGACGTACGTCGGCGCAGGCGGACCCGCGCGTGGATGCCTCGGGTACCCACCGGCCGGAGCGGAAATCGGCCCGGCGGTCGGGCGGCAGTGCGGCGGTCGGCAGCGGCAGGGCGCCGCAAGCGTGCCGCACGCGCCGTCGCCGCCCTTCAGGACGCGTTCGCGTGCGTGTGCAGCAGCCCGGTCCCGAGGGGGGTGAGGGTGTGGAGCATTCTGTTGCCGCGCCGGACCGAGGCGATGAGGCGCGCCTCGCGCAGCACGGCGGCGTGCTGGCTGGCGGTGGGTGGGCTGACGCCGATGCGGCGGGCGAGTTCCGCGGTGTTGCAGCCGTCCTCGATGACCCGCAGAGCGGCCGCCCTGGTCGCTCCGAGGAGCCGGGCGAGCGCGTCTCCCGGCTTGGTGTCCGGTGTCCCGGAGGGGGTGGTCCACCAGCCGATTCCGGGGGCGACCGGATAGACCAGCACGGGAGGCAGCTCCGGGTCGACATACGTGACGGGTGTGCGCCAGCAGAACATGGACGGAATCAGCAGGACACCGCGCCCGTTCAGGTACAGGTCACGGTCGTACGGATAGTCCGCCTCCAGCACCGGAGGGGACCAGCGGAACGTGGGCCTGAGGCTGTGCAGCAGCCCGTCGACGCCCTGGTCGAGGAGGCCGCGGGACCCTTCCGCCCGTTCGGCGTCGACCAGGGCGTGGATCTGTGACCAGCTCGGGGCGACCGCAGCACGGTGGTAGCCGCGCAGCGCCTCGCCCAGTTCGGCGACGGCGGACGGTGTGCCGTCGAACAGGTCCCGGGCGACGCCGGGTCCGTCCTCCAGGACCGAGAGTTCGGCGCGCAGCCGGTGCTTCGGCGTCGACAGGATCGTCTCGATACCGGAGTCGAGATCGGGTCCCGCCTGTACGGGGGTGAGGAAGTCGGGAGTCGGACCGAACGGCGGAGCCAGCTGACGGATCAGCCGGAGCTGCCGAGGGGGCAGGTGCCGCAACCGGACCCTGGCCTGCCTGCGCCAGACGTCGAACGCGCCCCGGCCCTCGGTCTTCCTCAGCAGATGCGCGCTCAGCACGGTCTCCCATGCCGGGTCGGGCCCCTGGGCCATCCGCACGCACGCCAGATCGGCGGCTGTGAAGTGCACCCGGAGCCCCATGATCCCCGTGTCCCCCCTGCGCAGGCACCTGCCTTCCCGCACAGTTTCGCAGCGGTACACACCGGATGAACGGCGTCATTCGGCCGTACTCGAATCACCTCGCGCGGCGGTCCGGCGAACGGCCACTCTCGTGTCGCGCGGTTGCCCACGCGCCGCGGCAACAGCTGCTCGGCACACACCACTTGAGCGACCACTCGCACACGACTGGGGGAAGAATCATGCGCAAGCGTCTCATCGTCACCCTGGCGGCCACGGCGGCCTTCGGCGCCACCCTCGCCACGGCGCCCACGGCGTCGGCGGAGGCCAGCCCGCCCAACTGCCCGAGGGGCTACTTCTGTGCCTACTCGGGCCCCAACCAGACCGGAAGCCTGGTGTTCCGCACCGTCGGCAACTGGTCGGGCACCTACTACGCGGTCGGCTCCGTGTTCAACAACGGCCTTGTCGACCCGGGCGTGGACCATGTCCAGTTCGGCTACAGCGACAACGGTGTCGCCGGCTCACGGTGCATGCACTTCAACCCCGGACCGGGGGCGTACAAGTGGAACGCACCCGACGGCGCGATCACCGCGCTGTCCGTGCGGTGGCGCGGCGAGTGCTGATCCCTCGTCGCCGCCCCCAGCGGTCGCAAGGTGGCCGTCGCAAGGCGGCCGTCGCAGGGAGGCGGTCGCAGGGAGGCGGTCGCAGGGAGGCGGTCGCAGGGAGGCGGTCGCAGGGAGGCGGTCGCAGGGAGGCGCTCGCAGGGAAGCGGAGCATCCCTTTCCTGCGTCGTCCCGCGCCTCCGCCTGCGTCTTTTCGCCACCTTCGAACGAGCGTGACAGGGGCCGCGCCCGGCCGAGAGCATCGGGGCACGCGCCAGAACGGCTCCGCGTATGCGGACTGAGCCTTGGAGTGACATGCGTATGAGAAGGAACCGGATCGCGGTGCTCGTCACCGCCGTGGCCATGCTGCTGGCCGGGGGCATCGGCGGTCTGCAGACCGCGAGCGCCGCACCCACCATCGACGGTGTCTGCGGCTCCTACTGGGGCACGAGCTGGCCCCCGCCCACGGTCAGTCAGGGGTCCGTCGACACGTCGAACCCGTCCGCCGTCAAGCTCGCCCAGTGTTATCTCAACCTCTCCATGTCGGGCGACAACCTGACGGTCGACGGCATGTTCGGACCGCAGTCCAACACCGCGGCCCGGCGATTCCAGTCCTGCGCCGGCGGTCTCACCGTCGACGGGTACGTCGGCCCCAACACCTGGAACAGCCTGCGCTACTGGGCGAACAGCCCGAACTACGCGTGCAGTCTCAACCTGTGACCTGAACGGAAGAACGACGACGACGGCGACGGCGACGCGCGTCCACCGCGGCCCGACCGCGTGGGACGCGCGTCCCGTTCGCACGGAAGGCACCACCGCGACAGAAGGGCTGACATGAATTCCGGAGCATCGTTGTCCCGGCGCACACTGCTGGGGGTCCTGGGCGCCGCCGCCGTGACCGGGGCCGCGTCCCGTCCTGCCACGGCCGCCGCCTCCTCACCGGCCGACGCCGTGTCGCCGGCCGCGGCCGGCTACGTACTGGTGTCGCGACAGGCGTGGGGTGCGGACGAGCGCCTCCGCTTCGGTGCCGACGGCACCGAGACCTGGTCACCCGAGTACCACCCCGTGCAGACCCTGTCCGTTCACCACACCGGCAGCCCCAACGGCGAGGCCGACCCCGCGTCCAGAGTCCGCACCATCTACCGCGATCAGGCGGTCGCCCAGGGATGGGGCGACATCGGGTACAACTACCTCGTCGACGCAGGCGGACTGGTGTACGAGGGGCGCTGGTCCGGCACCGACGGGAACGCCGCACACGACGCCGCGGGACGGCTCGTCACCGGTGCCCACATCGGCGGGTACAACGCCGGAAACGTCGGGATCGCCCTGCTGGGGAACCTGGCCGGCACCGCGCCGACGGCCGCCGCGCGTACCGCGCTCGTCCAACTGCTCGCGGAACTCTCCGTGCGGCATTCCATCGATCCTCAGCGCGAGAAGACGATCTACGTCAATCCGGTCAGCGGCGTCATGTGGGACGGGCACTCCATCTCCGGACACCGCGACTGGGCGGCCACCGACTGTCCCGGCGGCACGCTGTACTCCCAACTGGCCGCGATCCGCGCCGCCGTCGCCGGCCTGATCGCCCAGTGATCCTTCGCGCCCGTATGTTCCCTTAGCGTGTACATGGCCGTACATGGCCGGTCTTGAGGTTGTCCGTCGCCGAGACCGTCCGGCATGGTCGAAGCCGGTGACGCAGCCGCCCGCAGGAGGCCGCTGCTTCCGGGGGGACCGGGGGAACAGATGTTGCGCATCCATTTCAGACCGGACGATCTTGTACGCACCAGGATCGCGGCGGCGCCCGACCCCTTGTGGGAGATCGCCCTCAGCCTGCACCGCTTCCAGACCCAGAGCGGACGCCGGGCGCACGCCGGCTGGTACCGGGAGGCTCGTGCCGCCCTGTCCGGCCACCGGCTCGGTACGGCCCTGCTCGACCTGTCGACGCTGTACCCCCGCGCGGCCTACTTTCCCGACTTCCTGACCCCGCCCGAGGCTGAGGAGGGCCTGGAACACGGACTCGCGGCGATCCTGGCCACGCCGCCCACCCGGGTCCGGCACGAACTCCGGCGGCTGGTCCAGGTCACCGACGCGCCGTCAGCCGTCTTCGCCCTGGTGGACAAGGCCGCCCGCGAAGACCTGGTGCGCGTCCTGCGGGCCTACGACGACGCTGTCGTCGCTCCCTACCGTGACCGTATGCAGGCCTGCGTCGACGCCGAACGCGGCCGGCTGGCGCGGGCGTTCCTCGACGGCGGTACCGACAGCATGCTCCGCAGCCTGCCGCCGGTCATGCGCTGGCGCCCTCCTGTCCTGGAGGTCGACTACCGCCAGACCCGCGATCTCCATCTCGACGGCCGGGGCCTGCTGTTCGTCCCGTCGTACTTCTGCTGGCGCACCCCGGTCTCCCTCGCCGACCCCGGCCTGCCGCCGGTCCTCGTGTACCCCGTGAGCCGCCCGGATCCCCGGCCGTCGCCCGACCGGACCGACGCGCCGCTGACCGCGCTGCTCGGGCGCACCCGTGCCGCCGTACTGAACGTCGTCGCCAACGGCGCCACCAACGCGGAACTCGCCCGTGCGGTCAGTGTCTCCCCGGCCACCGCGACCCACCACACGACCGTCCTGCGCGACGCCGGCCTCATCGAGAGCCAGCGCCACGCCAACACGGTCCTGCACACCCTCACGCCGGCCGGCGCGGCCCTGCTCCGCCCTCACCCTCGATAGCCTTCGCGGCGAGCGAGGTGCCTTCGGGGCAACGGGAGAAGGAGACAGAGGCCTGTGTTCACGACCAGACCCACCCTCCAGGGCACCTTCGGCATGGTGTCCTCCACCCACTGGCTGGCCTCACAGGCGGCGATGGCCGTCCTGGAGGACGGCGGCAACGCCTACGACGCCGCCGTGGCCGGAGCCTTCGTGCTGCACGTCGTCGAACCCCACCTCAACGGCCCCGCCGGCGAGGTCCCCGTCCTGGTCGCCCCCGCGGGCGGCGAGGTGCGGGTGCTGTGCGGGCAGGGCGTCGCCCCGGCCGGCGCGACCGTCGCCCACTACCGGGGCCTCGGACTGGACCTGGTCCCCGGCACCGGCCCCCTGGCGGCGGCCGTCCCCGGCGCCTTCGACGCCTGGATGCTGCTGCTCCGCGACCACGGCACCAAGCCCCTCGACGACGTCCTGAAGTACGCCATCGGCTACGCCGAGCACGGGCACCCGCCCGTGGAGAACATCGGCGCCACCGTCGAGACCGTACGCGAGCTGTTCGAGACCGAGTGGACGTCCTCGGCGGACCTCTACCTGCCCGGCGGCGAAGCACCCCGCCCCGGCCGCCTGCTGCGCAACCCCGCTCTCGCCGCCACCTGGAAGCGGCTCCTCGCCGAGACCGCCGGCGCGGGGGGACGGGAGGCACGTATCGAGGCCGCACGAGAGGTCTGGCGGACCGGATTCATCGCCGACGCACTCGTCCGCCAGGCACAGCGACCCACCCTGGACACCAGCGGCACGCACCACACCGGCACGCTCACGGCCGCCGACCTCGCCGCCTGGTCCGCGACCTACGAGGCGCCGGCGACGTACGACCACAACGGCTGGACCGTCTGCAAGGCGGGCCCCTGGAGCCAGGGCCCGGTCCTCCTCCAGCAGCTCGCCCTCCTCCCGCCCGAGCTGCCCGAACACGGCTCCGCCGACCACGTCCACCTCCTCGTGGAGGGCTGCAAGCTCGCCATGGCCGACCGTGAGGCCTGGTACGGCGACGCGGCCCCGGTTCCGCTCGCCGAGCTGCTCTCGGCGCCGTACAACGCCGGCCGGCGCGCGCTGATCGGCGACCGGGCGTCCTACGAGCTGCGGCCGGGCAGTCCTGGCGGACGCGAGCCCCGGCTGAGCGCCCACGCGCGCGTGGTGGCCACGGACGAGCCCGGTTCCAGCCCGATGGGCGCCGGTGAGCCGACCGTCGCGAAGCGGCCGACGTCGCCGGTGCCGGGCGAGCCCGAGACCGCCGCGGACGGGGCCACCCGCGGCGACACCTGCCATCTCGACGTCGTCGACCGCTGGGGCAACATGGTCGCGGCCACGCCCAGCGGCGGCTGGCTCCAGTCCAACCCGGTCGTGCCCGAACTGGGCTTCCCGCTCGGCACCCGGCTGCAGATGACCTGGCTGGAGGAGGGCCTGCCGAACTCCCTCACCCCCGGCCGCCGCCCCCGCACCACCCTCACGCCGTCGCTCGCCCTGCGCGACGGCATCCCGGTCCTCGCCTTCGGCACCCCCGGCGGCGACCAGCAGGACCAGTGGCAGCTGCACTTCTTCCTCGCCGTCGCCGCACGCGCGCGTGTGCGGGGCGGCCTCGACCTGCAAGGCGCGATCGACGCACCGAACTGGCACAACGACGCCTTCCCCGGCTCCTTCTACCCGCGCGGCATGCGGCCGGGCAGCGTGACCGTGGAGTCCCGCATGCCCCGTGCCGTCATCGAGGAGCTGCGCGGGCGCGGCCACGAGGTGACCGTCGCCGACGCGTGGTCCGAGGGCCGCCTGTGCGCGGTCGCCCGCGACCCGGAGACGGGAATCCTCTCCGCGGCGGCGAACCCACGGGGGATGCAGGGGTACGCGGTCGGACGCTGAGGAAAGGGAGCCCGGAAGGGGGGCTTCCGTCTCCTCTTCATCCCGATTCCACCCGGTGTGCACCGGCGGGGAGGGGATTGTCAGTGGGGCGTGTTCTCATGGAGACATGATCGGAAATACGGAAACCATCGACGAGTTTCTCGCCCGCCACGCCGCTGACGTGGAGGAAGCGGTCCGCAAGGCCGCCGCCGCGGAGATCATGCCGCGCTTCCGGCAGCTCGCCGCGCACGAGGTGGATCAGAAGGCCGGCCCGCACGACCTGGTCACCGACGCCGACCGCAACGCGGAGCTGTATCTCACCGAGGCCCTCGCCGCCCTGCTGCCCGGCTCGGTCGTCGTCGGGGAGGAAGCGGTGCACGCCAACCCGGCCACCTACCAGGCGATACAGGGCGACGCCCCGGTGTGGATCGTCGACCCGGTCGACGGCACACGGCAGTTCGTGCACGGCGACGAGGGCTTCTGCACCCTGGTCGCGCTCGCCCTGCACGGGGTCGTGCGGGCCTCCTGGACCTACGCCCCCGCCCGCGACCAACTCGCCACAGCCGTGCGCGGTGGCGGCGCCTTCCTGGACGGCGAGCGGCTGTTCGCCGGTCCGCCCGCGCCGGGCCGCGACCTCACGGTGGCGACCTCCCACCCCGACTACACCACCGACGACCAGAAGCGCGCCCTGCTCGGCGTGTGGACGGACGGCGTCGCCCCGCGCCCGTGCGGCTCGGCGGGCCTGGAGTATCTCGCCGTAGCCAGGGGCGCGTTGGACGCCACCGCCTTCTCCTGGGAGGCGGCCTGGGACCACGCGGCGGGGCTGCTGCTGGTCGAGGAGGCGGGCGGCGCCCATCTCACCCTCACCGGCGAGCCGTTCAGGATCACGGGCGACAACACCCTGCCGTTCACGGCCGCCCGGGACGCGGCGACGGCACGGCTGGTGACCGGCCTCCTGTCCGGCACCCGCCCCTGACCGCGCCCCCGTTCACGCCCAACCCCGTGCCCCACGGCACGTCCGACGCCCACACCGTGCTCCGGGGGGCGCGTCCCACGCCCACGTTCCACCGCGCCGCCGACCGTGTCCTACCCCCGGCATATCCTGAGCCCGGAGGCCGCCGGCTGACGAAGGGGTCCAGGTGTCGTCGATGCTCGATGTCGTCGTGGTGGGAGCGGGGCCGAACGGCCTGACCGCCGCCGTGGAGCTGGCCCGCCGCGGCTTCTCCGTGGCTCTCTTCGAGGCCAGGGACACGGTGGGCGGGGGCGCCCGCACCGAGGAACTCACCCTCCCCGGCTTCCGCCACGACCCGTGCTCAGCCGCCCACCCCCTGGGCATCAACTCACCCGCCTTCCGCGCCCTGCCCCTGGAGCGGTACGGCCTCGAATGGCTGCACTCCGAGCTGGCCATGGCACATCCCTTCCCCGACGGCAGTGCGGCCGTGCTGTCCCGTTCGGTCGCCGAGACGGCCGCCTCCTTCGGCCCCCGTGACGCGGGGGCGTACCGCAGGCTCGTCGAACCCTTCCTGCCCAAGTGGGACGTACTGGCCCGCGACTTCATGTCCCTGCCGCTGACAGCGCTGCCCCGCGACCCGGTCACCCTCGCCCGGTTCGGCCTCGTCGGACTGCCCCCGTCCACCTGGCTGACCCGCCGCTTTCGCGACGAGAAGGCCAAGACCCTCTTCGCCGGACTCGTCGCCCACGTCATGGCCCCCCTCGGCGGCCTCGCCACCGGCGCGGTCGGCCTCGTCTTCGCGCTCGCCGGGCACGCCCGCGGCTGGCCGGTGGCCCGCGGCGGCTCCCAGGCCATCTCGGACGCCCTGGCCGCCTACCTGAAGGACCTGGGCGGCGCCCTGCACACCGACTACGAGGTCAAGCGCCTCGACGACCTGCCGCCGGCCCGCGCCTACGTCTTCGACACCTCGCCCACGGCCCTCGCCCGCATCGCCGGCCTCGGCCGCTTCTACGAGCGCTACCGGTACGGCGCCGGCGTCTACAAGATCGACTACGCGCTCGACGGCCCGGTCCCCTGGACCGCCGAGGAGGCCCGCCGTGCCACCACGGTCCAGGTCGGCGCCGACAGCGCGGAGATCGGCGCCGCCCTGCGCGCCGCATCGCGAGAGGGCCGCCCACCGGAGAAACCCTTCATGATCACGGTGCAGCCGGGTGTCGTCGACCCCACCCGCGCCCCGGCCGGCAAGCACGTCTTCTGGGCGTACGCCCATGTGCCCAACGGCTGGACCGGCGACCTCACCGACACCATGGAACGCCAACTGGAGCGCTTCGCACCGGGGTTCCGCGACCGCGTCCTGGCCCGCGCCGTCGCCGGCCCCGCCGAACTCGCCGCCCGCAACGCCAACTACGTCGGCGGCGACATCGGCACCGGCGCGGCCTCCGGCCTCCAGCTCCTGCTGCGGCCCAGGCTCTCCCTCCACCCGTACTCCACCCCGCATCCGGCCGTCTTCATCTGCTCCTCGGCCACCCCGCCCGGCCCCGGCGTCCACGGCATGTCGGGACACAACGCGGCGAAGGCGGTCTGGCGGAAACTGCGGCAGCAGCCGTAGCGGCGGCGTCACAAGGGAACACAGGCACACGGGCACACAGGAACGCGGGCACAGGGCCGCGGGGCCGCAGCGCCGCAAACCCTGGTTCGCCGAGAGAGGCAACCGTCATGACCGCCATCACCTTCGTGCGGGGCGACATCACCGCGCAGGCCGTGGACGCCGTCGTCAACGCCGCGAACTCCTCATTGCTGGGTGGCGGCGGGGTCGACGGCGCCATCCACCGACGCGGCGGACCTGCCATCCTCGACGACTGCCGAAAGCTGCGCGCCTCCCACTACGGCAAGGGCCTGCGCACCGGCCAGGCGGTCGCCACCACCGCCGGCCGGCTTCCCGCCCGCTGGGTGATCCACACCGTAGGCCCCCGCCACAGCGCCGAGGAGGACCGCTCGGAGCTGCTGGCCTCCTGCTACCGCGAGTCGCTGCGGGTCGCCGACGAGCTGGGGGCCCGCACGGTCGCCTTCCCCGCCGTGTCCGCCGGCATCTACGGCTGGCCCATGGACGACGCCGCACGGATCGCCGTGGAGACCGTACGGGCGACGCCGACGGCCGTCGAGGAGATCAGGTTCGTCCTCTTCGACGAGCAGGCGTACACGGCGTTCGCCGCACGCCCGGTCTGACGGGAGGCCGCTCCCCGGGGCCTCGCCTCCCGCGGCCGGTGTCGCCCCGCTCCGCGTACCTGATCCACGTGCGGACCATGATCGTCCGCGCCGCGGGCTCGCCACCGGCCGTGGTGCGTACCCTTGCGGTGACTCGGTACGGCGCCCCGAGCGCGTGCCGGGCTCGCGCGGACCGAGTCCGGCGCACCCGGCGAGGAGGCCCGTGCAGGCCGCCGTACGGCCACCCGCTCACATGCGCCCTGCGACCGCTGTGCGCCGGGATTAACTCCCGGCGGCCGGTCCGGGAGACACCTGTGTAATGCACGGTTCGTACCGTCGCAGAAGGCTCGCAGTGGCTCTCACCAGGCCGATCGTCAGAAGGAAGGGGGCGCCCGTGGCCCTGCCGGACCCGCGGACCGACAGCACGACGAAGGTGCGTACGGTCTGCTCGTACTGCGGTGTCGGCTGCGGCCTCGTCCTCGACATCGGCCGCGGCCCGGACGGACGCCGCACGGTCCTGAAGGCGTCCGGCGACAAGGAGCACCCGGCGAACCTCGGCAGGCTGTGCACCAAGGGCGCCACCACCGCCGACCTGCTCGCCGCACCGGGCCGGCTCACCACCGCCCTGGTCCGCCGCGACCGCGGCGAGGAACCCCGGCCGGCACCCGTCGACGAGGCGGTCGCCGAGACCGCCCGCCGGCTGCGGGCAATCGTCGACGAGCACGGCCCCGACGCGGTCGCCCTCTACGTGTCCGGCCAGATGAGCCTGGAAGCGCAGTACCTCGCGAACAAACTCGTCAAGGGCTACCTGCGCAGCAACCAGATCGAGTCCAACTCACGGCTGTGCATGGCAAGCGCGGGAACCGGTTACAAGCTGTCTCTGGGCGCGGACGGTCCGCCGGGCTCGTACGAGGACCTCGACAGGGCGGACGTCTTCCTCGTCATCGGTTCCAACATGGCCGACTGCCACCCCATCCTCTTCCTGCGGATGATGGACCGGGTGAAGGCGGGCGCCAGGCTGATCGTCGTCGACCCGCGCCGCACCGCCACCGCCGCCAAGGCCGACCTGTTCCTCCAGGTCAGGCCGGGCACCGACCTCGCCCTGCTCAACGGTCTCCTCCACCTCCTGCACGAGAACGGACACACCGACCCCGCCTTCGTGGCCGCGTACACCGAGGGCTGGGAGGCGATGCCGGAGTTCCTCGCCGACTACCCGCCGGCAACCGTCTGCGACATCACCGGCATCCCCGAGGCCGACCTGCGCGAGGCGGCCCGGCTGATCGGCGAGGCGGGGGAGTGGACCAGCTGCTGGACGATGGGCCTCAACCAGTCCACGCACGGCACCTGGAACACCAACGCGCTGGTCAACCTCCACCTCGCCACCGGCAAGATCTGCCGCCCCGGCAGCGGCCCCTTCTCCCTCACCGGCCAGCCCAACGCCATGGGCGGCCGGGAGATGGGCTACATGGGGCCCGGCCTGCCCGGACAGCGGTCCGTGCTGGTCGACGCCGACCGGGCGTTCGTCGAGAAAGTGTGGGGGCTGGAGCCCGGCACGATCCGCGCCGACGGCGTCGGCAAGGGCACCGTCGAGATGTTCCGGAAGATGGCCGACGGCGACATCAAGGCCTGCTGGATCATCTGCACCAACCCCGTCGCCTCCGTCGCCAACCGCCGCACGGTCATCGAGGGCCTGGAGGCCGCAGAGTTCGTCGTCGCGCAGGACATCTTCTCCGAAACCGAGACGAACGCCTACGCCGACGTCGTCCTGCCCGCCGCGCTGTGGACCGAGTCCGAGGGCGTCCTGGTCAACAGCGAACGCAACCTCACCCTCGCCCGGCCCGCCGCCGACCCGCCCGGCGAGGCCACGGCCGACTGGCGGCTGATCGCGGCCGTCGCCCGCGCCATGGGTTACGAGAACGGTTTCTCCTACGACAGCGCCGAGCAGATCTTCGAGGAGATCAAGCGCTTCCACAACCCGCAGACCGGCTACGACCTGCGCGGAGTGACGTACGAGCGGCTGCGCGCCACCCCCGTGCAGTGGCCGGCCGCCACCGCCGACGGCCCCGACCGCAACCCCGTCCGGTACGTCGACGAGGACGGCTCGCTCACCTTCCCCACCCCGAGCGGCCGTGCCGTCTTCCACGCCCGCCCCCATGTCCCGTCCGCCGAGATGCCCGACGACGACTACCCGTTCGTCCTCAACACCGGCCGCCTCCAGCACCAGTGGCACACGCTGACCAAGACGGCGAAGGTGGCCAAGCTCAACAAGCTCGATCCGGGCCCCTTCGTCGAGGTGCACCCCGAGGACGCGGCCGGGCTCGGCATCGCCGACGGCGACTCGGTCGAGGTCGCCTCGCGGCGCGGCCGGGCCGTGCTGCCCGCCGTCGTCACCGACCGGGTCCTGCCCGGCTCCTGCTTCGCGCCCTTCCACTGGAACGACCTGTTCGGCGAGTACCTCAGCGTCAACGCCGTGACCAGCGACGCCGTCGACCCGCTGTCCTTCCAGCCGGAGCTGAAGGTGTGCGCGGTGTCGCTGAGCCGGGTGTCGACGCCGGTGAGCGTGCAGCTGCCCGGCGCCTCCCCGGCGCGGACGCCGGCCGTGGAACCGACCGCGGTCCGCTCCGCCACGGCGGCGTCCGCCCTCTCCGTCTCCGGCCCCGCCGCCGCTGCCGCCGCCGTGTTCGGTCTGGAACCGGCCCCGCCACCCGTCCTCACCGAGCCGGAACGGCGGTATCTGGTCGGGTTCCTCGCCGGGATACCGGCCGGCGCCCCCGGCGTGCCGGTCCTGCCGCCGGACGCGCCCTTCAGCCCCGACCACGCCTTCTGGGTCAACGGCACCCTCGCGGGGATGTACTCCCGTACCGCGGCGGGCACCGGCACCCGTACCGACACCCGCACGGGCAGCGCGTCGGTGAGGCCCGAGCGACGCCGGGTGGTGATCCTGTGGGCCTCGCAGACCGGCAACGCCGAGGAGGTCGCCGCCGCCACCGCCGACCGGATCGCCGCGGGCGGCCACACCGCCTCCGTCGTCGCCATGGACGAGGCCGACCCCGCCGCGCTGCCCTCCGACGCCGATCTCCTCCTGATCACCAGCACCTTCGGCGACGGCGACGCCCCGGACAACGGCGCCGGCTTCTGGGACGGCCTGGCCGGCCTCGACGCCGGGCGCCTGACCGGCCGGCGCTACGCCGTCCTCGCCCTCGGCGACTCCTCCTACGACGACTTCTGCGGACACGGACGCCGGCTCGACCACCGCATGGACGAGCTGGGCGCCGTACGGCTGGCCCCCCGCACGGACTGCGAGCCGGACTACGAGCCGCAGGCGGACGCCTGGCTGGACCAGGTGCTCATCGCGCTCAAGGAGACGGAGCCCGAGGACGGCGGGGGAGCGGCGGGAGCCGGGGAGCCGGTACGGCCCGTGGCGGCGGCCGTGCAGCTCTCCCCCGTCCTGCCCGCCGCACCGGCCACGCTTTCGCAGCCCGCCGACGCGGGCGCGGGCGCGCGGCGGTCCGGGCGCTCCGCCACCGTGACCGCCCGCCTGGTCGGCAACCGGTTGCTGAGTCTGCCCGGTTCCGGCAAGGAGGTACGCCGTTTCACCTTCGACACCCGCGACAGCGAGACCCCCTTCGTCTACGAGGCCGGCGACGCCCTCGGTGTCCGTCCCCTCAACTCGCCCGAACTGGTGGCGGAATGGCTTGCGGTGACCGGTCTCGACGCCGGGGCGCGGGTACGGCTGAACGGTGTCGGTGAACTCGCCCTCGACGACGCGCTGCTGCGCCACCTCGACATCACCCGGATCACCTCCGCCCTGCTGCGTTTCACCGCCGACCGCATCCGCGACCCGCGTGAACTGCGCAAGCTGCTGCGCCCGGACAACAAGGGCGAGCTGGCGAAGTGGTCCTGGGGGCGACAGGCCGTGGACGTGGCCGCCGAGTTCGGGGTGCGGGCCGGTGCGCAGGAGTGGGCCGAGGTGCTGGGCCGGCTCCAGCCGCGTCTGTACTCCATATCGTCGAGCCCGCTCACCGACCCGCACCTCGTCTCGCTCACCGTTTCCGTGGTGCGTTACGAGAACCTGGCCGGCCGCCCCCGGCAGGGTGTCTGTTCGCCGTTCCTCGCCGATGCGGAGCCGGGCACCGGGGTTGCGGTGCACGTACAGCGCTCACCGCACTTCCGGCCGCCCGCCGATCCGGCGACCCCGATGGTGATGGTGGGCCCCGGCACCGGGGTGGCGCCCTTTGTCGGTTTCCTGGAGGAGCGCCGGGCGCGCGGCCACCGGGCCCCGAACTGGCTGTTCTTCGGCGAGCAACGGCGGGCAACCGATTTCTCCTACGAGGAGGAGCTGACCGCCCTGCTCGCCGACGGCACCCTGGAACGTCTGGACACCGCCTTCTCCCGTGACCAGCGTGCCAAGATCTATGTGCAGGACAGGATGCGCGAGCACGGCTCGCAGCTGTGGTCCTGGCTGCGGGACGGGGCCCACTTCTACGTCTGCGGGGACGCCTCCCGTATGGCCAGGGACGTCGACCGGGCCCTGCGTGACATCGCCGTCGTGCACGGCGGCCTGGGGGAGACCGAAGCGGCGGCCTACGTCAAGCAACTGTCCGCCGACAAACGGTATGTGCGGGATGTCTACTGACGGTTGGTCACCCGCCGTGATCGCCGTCAAGTCGCGTTGCGCCGAGTTGAGTTGATATTCGGCCAATATCGGCGCGCCCCTGTTCGGTTTCTCAACAGTAACGGACAAGATCTGACGCACCCTCCGTCCCGTGCAGCCGCACGGTTCGCCCCGAGGAAGGTCATGGTCATGTCGCACCCGCACGTGTCGTCCATGGACCGGCCGGACCACCCCCAGCGGGTGGTCGTCAGCCGTCGTCGTCTCCTCGAAGGATCCGCCGCCGTGGTCGGCGCGCTCGCCCTCTCCGGTCCCGTCGCCGGCCGACGCGCCGCCGCCGCGGAGGCGACCCCGGAATGGAACGGTCACCTCGACGTCTTCCGGCTCGGCACCGAACCGCCCCACGCCACCCTCATGCCGTACGCGAACCTCGCCCAGGCCCTCGCCGCCGACCGCACCCGCTCCCCGTACCGGCTCAGCCTGGACGGGACCTGGAAGTTCGCGCACACCGACCGCCCCGACGACCGTGACGCCGACTTCCACCGCACCGACCTCGACGACAGCGCCTGGGACACCCTCCCCGTGCCGTCCGTCTGGCAACTGCACGGGTACGACCGCCCGATCTACCTCAACATCACCTACCCGTACTGGGGTCCCAATGGGCACGGCGAGGACCCGCAGCCACCCGCCGCGCCCACCCGCTACAACCCCGTCGGCCAGTACCGGCGGACCTTCACCGTCCCGCGGAACTGGGCCGGGCGGCGGACGTTCCTGCACTTCGAGGGCGTCAAGTCGGCGCACTACGTGTGGATCAACGGTCACCTCGTGGGCTACCACGAGGACTCCTTCACCCCCGCCGAGTACGACATCACCGAGCATCTGAAGCCGGGCACCAACCAGATCGCGGTCGAGGTCTACCGCTACTCCGACGGCGACTGGCTGGAGGACCAGGACATGATCCGGCTGAGCGGCATCTTCCGCTCGGTCCACCTGTTCTCCACCCCGGCCGTCCACCTGCGCGACTTCAAGCTCGACACCCCGCTGGGCGCCGACCACACCACCGCGGAACTCGCGGTGACGGCGAGCGTGCGGGACTACGCGGGCGGATCCGGTGGACGGTATACCGTCGACACGCTTCTGTATGACGCCGACGGGCATCCCGTCTGGCCCCGGCCGCTCCGGCAGGCCGTCGACGTCAACCCCGGTGGAGAGGTGTCCGTGCGGGCCGTGAAGGCCGTGCCCTCACCTCGCCTCTGGTCCGCCGAGGACCCCTACCTCTACACCGCCGTCCTGCAACTGCGTGATCCCGCGGGAAAGGTGATCGAAACCCTTTCCCACCGCGTCGGCCTGCGCGAGTTCGCTCTCCGGGACGGGCTGATGCGCATCAACGGCCGCCCCGTCTCCTTCCGAGGCACCAACCGGCACGAGATGCACCCCGCCCGCGGCACCGCCCTCACCCGCGCCGACATGATCCAGGACATCAAGATCATCAAGCGGCTGAACATGAACTCCGTCCGCACCTCGCACTACCCGAACAACACGCAGTGGTACGAACTCGCCGACGAGTACGGCCTCTACCTCGTCGACGAGACCAACCTGGAGACCCACGGCATCCGCTCCGAGTATCCCGGCGACCACCCGGACTGGACGGCCGCCTGCGTGGCCCGCGCCCAGAACATGGTCCACCGCGACAAGAACCACGCCTCGGTGGTCATCTGGTCCCTCGGCAACGAGGCCGGCGGCGGCAGCACCTTCACCGCCATGCACGACTGGATCCGCTCCTACGACCCCACCCGCGTCATCCAGTACGAGGGCGACGACCGGCCCGGCATCAGCGACATCCGCTCCGAGATGTACGACACCCCCCAACGGGTCGAGCAGCGGGCGAAGGACACCTCCGACACCCGGCCGTACGTCATGATCGAGTACAGCCACGCGATGGGGAACTCCACCGGAAACTTCAAGAAGTACTGGGACCTCGTCCGCCGCCACGACGTCCTCCAGGGCGGCTGGATCTGGGACTTCGTCGACCAGTCCCTCAACTGGCCGACCCCCGCGCGCACCTTGCTCACCGAGACCGGGCCCGCCCGGCTGCGGGGCGAACTCATGGCCTCCAGCGGCACCTTCGACCGCGACCGGGGCGTCGCAGGAGCCACCGTCTTCGCCCGCGACCCCCGCCTCGACCTCACCGGCTCCCTCACCCTGGAAGCCTGGGTGACCCCCCGCTACACCGGTTACCACCAGCCGATCATCGCCAAGGGCGACACCCAGTACGCGCTGAAGCAGAGCGACCGGACGCTGGAGTTCTTCATCCACGGCGGCGGCCAGTGGGTCTCCGCGACCTGGGCGGTCCCCGAGGACTGGACCGGCCGGGAACACCACGTCGCGGGCGTCTTCGACGCGGACGCCGGCTCCCTCACCCTGTACGTCGACGGCCTGCAACGGGCCACCCGCACCACCACCCGCCGCCCCGCCCCCAACACCGCGCCGCTCGCGCTCGGCAACGACACCGACAACCACACCCGCGAGTTCAGCGGCACCATCCGCCGCGCCCGCGTCTACGCCCGCGCGCTGACCGCGGCCGAACTCGCCGACGACGGCCGCGGTCCCGGCGACGAGGGCGTGCGGTTCTGGTTCGACGCGGCCACCGTCGCCGTCGACGAGAAGCAACCGCGCGAGAAGACCTTCCTCGCCTACGGTGGCGACTGGGGCGACCTCCCCAACGACGGCAGCTTCGTCGCCGACGGCCTCCTCACCGCCGACCGCGGCCACACCGGGAAGGCCGCCGAGGTCAAGCGTGTCCACCAGGCCGTCAACGCCGCACCCGTGCCCGGCGGCTCACCAGGCGCCATCACCCTGACCAACGAACACCTCTTCACCAACCTCCGCGCCTTCAACGGCAGTTGGTCGCTCGTCGCCGACGGGAAGGTCGTCCGGAAGGGCGGGCTGACCCGCGGCCAGCTCGACGTCCCGCCGCTGTCCGCCAAGAACATCACCCTCCCCCTCAAGCTGCCCACCGCCCCGGCGCCGGGCACCGAGTACTTCCTCGAACTGTCCTTCACCCTCAAGGAGTCCACCCTCTGGGCCGAGGCCGGCTTCGAGGTGGCACGGCAGCAGCTCCCGCTCGACGCGGGCAGCCCGGCCGTGACTCCCGTACCCCTGCGCAACGTTCCCGCCCTCAGCCACGAGGAAGGCGACACGACGGTCACCGTCACCGGCCGGGACTTCTCCGTCACCGTCGACAAACGCACCGGCGTCATCACCTCCTACGAGGCCGGCGGCACCCGTCTCATCACCTCGGGTCCCGCGCCCAACTTCTGGCGGGCGCCCACCGACAACGACCACGGAAACGGCCAGCACACCCGCAACCGGACCTGGCGCGACGCGGGCACCCTGCGCACGGTCACCGGTGTGAGCGTGCACGCCCTGCGCGACCGGGCCGTCGAGATCAAGGTCACCGGCACACTGCCGACCACGACACCGTCGACGTACTCCACCACCTACACCGTTTTCGGAAACGCCGAGATCAAGGTCGACCACACTCTGCACCCGGGTGCCGCGAACCTGCCGTACCTCCCGGAGGTCGGGAGCATCCTGTTTCTGCCGGCCCGCCTGGAGCACGTGCACTACTACGGGCGCGGGCCCGAGGAGAACCACTGGGACCGCAACAACGGCACCGACGTGGGACTCCACTCGGGGACGGTCACCGGGCAGTGGACGCCGTACATCCGCCCGCAGGAGAACGGCAACAGGACCGACGTGCGCTGGGTCGCCCTCACCGACCGTGACGGCGTCGGCCTGCTCGCCACCGGCGAGCCCCTGCTGGAGGTCAACGCCTCCCACTTCACGCCCGAAGACCTGTCCGTCGGCGCCCGCCACGACTACCAGCTCACCCCGCGCCCCGAGGTCGTACTGCGGCTGAACCACCGGCAGATGGGCGTCGGCGGCGACAACAGCTGGGGGGCACACACCCACGACGAGTACAAGCTGTTCGCCGACCGGGACTACGCCTACAGCTACCGGCTGCGTCCGCTGAAGCGCGTCACCGGCGCGATGGCGGCCTCGCGGCGGCCTACGGCGACGGAGTAGCCGTATCGGGAGGGGTCCGCCGGAGCAGCCGCCGGCGGGCCCCTTCCCAGGGCGATCTCGGACACACCGTGATGATCTCTGTGGCGGTGGGCGCGGTGGAGCGGAACAATCCACCACGGAACGGGTAACGCCAACCGAGGAAGAGGAACGTCCCATGGTGGAGCAGGACGAGCGCTTCGATGTCGTCGTACTCGGCGCCGGGCCCGGCGGCTACGTCGCCGCCGTGCGCGCCGCCCAGCTGGGAAAACGCGTCGCCGTCGTGGAGGAGAAGTACTGGGGCGGCGTCTGTCTGAACGTCGGCTGCATCCCGACCAAGGCCCTGCTGCGCAACGCCGAACTCGCGCACATCTTCACCCGTGAGGCGAAGACGTTCGGGATCAAGGTCGACGGCGAGGTCTCCTTCGACTACGGCGAGGCCTACCGCCGCAGCCGCAAGGTCGCCGACGGCCGCGTCAAGGGCGTCCACTTCCTGATGAAGAAGAACAAGATCACCGAGTTCGACGGCCGCGGCACGTTCCTCGACGCGCACAACCTTCAGGTGACCGGTTACGACGGGGAGACCCGCACCATCGGGTTCGAGCACTGCATCATCGCCACCGGCGCCACGCCCAGGCTGCTGCCGGGCACCAAGCGCAGCGCACGCGTGGTGACGTACGAGGAGCAGATCCTCGCCGAGGACCTGCCGCGGTCGATCATCATCGCGGGGGCCGGCGCGATCGGCATCGAGTTCGCCTACGTCCTGCACAACTACGGCGTGAAGGTCACGATCGTCGAGTTCCTGGACCGGATGGCACCGCTGGAGGACGCCGAGGTCTCCGCCGAACTGGCCAAGCAGTACCGCCGGCTGGGCATCGACGTGCTCACCTCGACCCGCGTCGAGACGATCGACGAGTCCGGCCCGCAGGTCCGGGTCACCGTCACCGGCAAGGACGGCTCCCAGCAGGTCCTGGAGGCAGACAAGGTCCTCCAGGCCATCGGCTTCGCGCCGAACGTCACCGGTTACGGCCTGGAGAACACCGGCGTGACGGTCACCGAGCGCGGCGCCGTCGACGTGGACGGCCACTGCCGCACCTCCGTCCCGCACATCTACGCCATCGGCGACGTCACCGCCAAGCTGATGCTCGCGCACGCCGCCGAGGCGATGGGCATCATCGCCGCCGAAACCCTCGCCGGCGCGGAAACCATGGAACTCGACTACGCGATGATTCCGCGTGCCACCTTCTGCCAGCCCCAGATCGCCAGCTTCGGCTACACCGAGGCCCAGGCCCGCGACCTCGGTCATGACGTCAAGGTCGCCAAGTTCCCCTTCACCGCCAACGGCAAGTCGCACGGTCTCGGCGACACCACCGGTTTCGTGAAGCTGATCAGCGACGCCAAGTACGGGGAACTGCTCGGCGGCCACCTCATCGGGCCCGACGTCACCGAGCTGCTGCCCGAGCTGACCCTGGCCCAGCAGTGGGACCTCACCGTCCACGAGGTCGCCCGCAACGTCCACGCCCACCCGACCCTGAGCGAGGCCGTCAAGGAAGCCGTGCACGGCCTGGCCGGACACATGATCAACATGTGAGCGGCCGGTGGCGGGACCGTTCACCCGGACGGCCCCGCCGCGCTCGCCCCCGCCGTACGGCCGGGATGTCCTGACATCCGGGGACCCGCCGGCGGACGAGGGAGAGCACCATGGCGGACTGCGGCGCCCCCTCGGGCGGCACGGGCGGCACGGGCGGTGCCGGCGGCCCGGACGCCGAGCGGGCCGGACACGAACGGCTGCCGCACGGACGGTCCGCGGATACGCGTTCCCACGGCAGCGCGCACGGGGAGATCGGGACGGCCTGGTCGGTGCCGCCCGGCGGACCGCGCCCGCCGGCCGGATCGGGCGCCAGGATCACCGGCGGTGTCGCCTTCGCCGGCACGCTGATGCTGTGCAGCGGCTTCCTCGCCCTTCTCCAGGGCGTCGCGGCGATCGCGCAGGACGACATCTACGCCCGGGTCGGCTCGTACGTCTACGGGCTGGGCCTCACCGGCTGGGGCTGGATCCACCTCACCCTGGGCGTCCTGGCCGCCGGTACCGGCGTGGGCCTCCTCAGGGGCGCGGACGGGGCCCGTCTCCCCGGCATCCTCCTCGCCTCGCTCAGCCTCGTCGCCCAGTTCCTCTTCCTGCCGTACGAGCCGGTGTGGTCGGTCGTGGTGATGGCGATCGACGTGCTCGTCATCCGGGCCCTGACGACCTGACGACCTGGCGGCCGGAGCCGCGCGACGGGGGAGGGACGCCGCCGGGCCGTGCTCGGTGAATGTGATGGGTCACCCCGTCATGGGTCAACCCGTTACTCGGAGGTGTCGCTGACGCCCAGTCGCAGGTGTTCCACGTGGTAGACGGCCTGGTCGAGGAGTTCCGCGACGTGGTGGTCGTGCAGTGCGTAGACGACCGAACGGCCGCGCCGCTCGCCGACCACGAGGCCCAGGTTGCGCAGCAGCCGCAGCTGGTGCGAGCACGCGGACTGCTCCATGCCGACCGCGGCGGCCAACTCGGTCGCGGGGAGCGGCCCTTCGCGCAGGCGGGCGAGGATCAGCAGCCGGGAGGGGGTGGAAAGGGCCTGGAGGGTGGTGGCCACCTTGGCCACGTTGTCCGCGTCCAGGCGCACACGGTCGGTGGTTGTGGTGGTGACGGCTCCATGACCCATGGGGGCATCCTACTCAGCGGAATTGAACGAATGAACGAGTCTTCATGTGTTCCTGTATGGTGAGGCGGGTGTCCACGACTTTCGCCTCGCCGTTCACCGCCACGGGCCCACCGCCACCTCGTCGCCGCACCCGCGTCCTCGCCCTTCCGGAAGCCCGTTGGGCCCTCGTGGCCACCGTCGCCTTCCTGGCCGGCCTCGGGTTCGACCTCGCCGGCGCACCGTCGCCGATGTACGGAATCCTGTATGCGGTCGCCTATGTGGCCGGCGGCTGGGAACCGGCACTCGAAGGCCTGCGGGCGCTGCGCGAGAAGACCCTCGACGTCGACCTGCTGATGATCGTCGCCGCGCTCGGCGCGGCCGCCATCGGTCAGGTCCTCGACGGCGCCCTGCTGATCGTCATCTTCGCCACCTCCGGTGCCCTGGAGGCGCTGGCCACCGCGCGCACCGCCGACTCCGTGCGCGGCCTCCTCGATCTCGCCCCCGACACCGCGACGCGTCTCACCGACCATGGCGAGGAGACCGTCCCGGCCGCCGAACTCGCGGTGGGTGACCTGCTGTTGGTCCGTCCGGGCGAACGTATCGGCGCCGACGGCCGTGTCGTCGACGGTGTCAGCGAGGCCGACCAGGCGACCATCACCGGCGAGCCTCTCCCCGTCGTCAAGCGCCCGGGTGACGATGTCTTCGCCGGCACCCTCAACGGCACCGGCGCCCTCCGTGTCCGCGTCGGACGCGACCCCGCGGACTCCGTCATCGCCCGCATCGTGACGCTCGTCGAGGACGCCTCCCGCACCAAGGCGCCGACCCAGCTGTTCATCGAGAAGATCGAACAGCGCTACGCCGTCGGGATCGTGGCCGCCACCCTCGCCGTCTTCGCCGTGCCGCTCGCCTTCGGCGAGAGCCTCACGGACGCCCTGCTCCGCGCGATGACCTTCATGATCGTCGCGTCCCCGTGCGCGGTGGTCCTCGCCACCATGCCGCCGCTCCTGTCCGCGATCGCCACCGCCGGCCGGCACGGTGTCCTGGTCAAGTCGGCCGTCGCGATGGAACGCCTCGGTGAGATCGACACCGCCGCCCTCGACAAGACGGGCACCCTGACCGAGGGCGCCCCCGAGGTCACCGACGTGAGCCCGCTGCCAGGCTCCGGCCTCGACGCCGACGCCCTCCTCGCCCTCGCCGCGGCCGCCGAGCACCCCAGCGAACACCCACTGGCCCGAGCGGTCGTGGGGGCGGCACGGGCCCGCGGGCTGCGGATCGCCCCGGCGACCGGATTCGCGGCGACGCCGGGGCGGGGGGTCAGCGCGGTGGTCGGGGGATGCGTGGTGGAGG
>NZ_MUBA01000119.1:225-38808 GCF_002154575.1 Streptomyces bobili | reverse complement strand
GGTCTGCTCCGCAGACACGACGCGCCGCCGCTACGCGGCGGGAGCCCAACCCCCGCTCCGCGGGGGTTGGAGGTGATCCACTCCGTGGATCACTGAATGGGTGTCAGGAGCGTGGAGAGCCGATCGCTCCGCGCTCCGCTCTCCACGCTCCCTCAGCTCTGTTCGAAATCTGCAACTTGCCTTGTAGCTAAGGTATCTGAGTGGACGTCCGCTCCGCGGCCGTCCACTGGCTGGCAAGCAGGTGAGGGTGTGCCGCGTGGCTCCTGTGAGGCAGGCCCCGGTCTGGAGAGGGAAGGAGCAGTTCAACCCGTTCTCCTGCGGGACCGGACCTGCCGGGCACTCCCCATGCCCCCTGATGGAAGCAAAAAAACTATGGAGTATCTGAGATGTTGCCTTCCCCCTCTAAAGGTCATGCGGCCTGATATCGAGTCAGTTTGGCTCGGGCAGTTCACAGCGGAGTCACCTGCGCGGTTGCAACTGTCGCTCGTGGAGGTCGCGCAGATGGATCCGCGGGCCTGGCCCGATGTGCGTGACCCGGGCTCCGTGGAGGAGGTCCGGGCTTCGGACGGCGCCGGCGGACGCAGGCTGCGACGTTCTTCCTGGAGCAGCGAGTAGGCCCCAGCCCTCCCAGTCGAGAATCCTCAGTGGCGCGGTGACCTTAGCCCAGTGCAGGTCGGAGTGGGCGGCTGTCTAGCAGGTCACGGCCGGGGCCCGGATTGCCCACGAACTCGGGGGATCGCTCGTCCACGTACTGCTGACGTACGGCGATGCGGTCGGTGTCGACGGACGCCACCTTCTCCACTCCCGCAACTTGGCGGCGGTCAGGGAGGGTTGAAGCGACGGCATCGGCCGCCTCCCTCCAGTGTGGCGCACCCGAGGCGGCCAGAAGTCCGTCACTCCTGGGCATGACGCGACCCCCAGAACACACGCCTGTGCGGGGTCAGGCCCGGCCGGATGAGGTCGGCGAGCTCCTGGTCGACCATGCCGGGGAGCTCTCCGCCGTGTAGCGGCGCCGGTGCCATCACCCGCGGCTTCAGCGGCCAAGGCCGGCGGCTGCCTCACCGTGAATGTCTGGCAGGGAGCGGTGCCCTGATCGGCGGAGGCCGCGTGCCACAGGCCTCGCGGCACGCACGTACAGACGTTCCCCGGATTGAGGGTCAGGTCCGCCACGGGCTCGGTGGGCGCCTTGCCCGGGTCCCCTATGTCGCGGTAGAGCGCGGCGGATCTAGGGCACC
Organism: Streptomyces bobili; assembly: GCF_002154575.1. Lineage (GTDB taxonomy): Bacteria > Actinomycetota > Actinomycetes > Streptomycetales > Streptomycetaceae > Streptomyces > Streptomyces bobili. Next base: position 37,573 of record NZ_MUBA01000119.1, on the reverse strand, counting down.
ACTCGCCTGTCTCCTTGACGGTGCTCCGGCCAAGGTGCCTGGCGCAGCGTCGTTCACCGGGCGGATCGGTTGCGATCACTGACTCAGCCTGCTTACTATTACGATCGTAATTTAATGGACCTGGGCCGCATCGGGCCACGCCATCCGTGCTCTGGTCACCGCCTCTCCACTCCACCGGGAACCTTCATGGACCTCTCCACCGGCACCGCCCTCGTCACCGGAGCCAACCGGGGCTTCGGCCGGGCCCTCGCCACCGAACTGCTCAGCCGCGGCGCCACCGTCTACGCAGGCGCCCGCAACCCCGACCAGGTCAACCTGCCCGGCGCCAAGCCGATCGCACTCGACATCACCGACCCCGACTCCGTCGCGGCCGCCGCCGCTGCCACCGGCGACGTGACGATCCTGGTCAACAACGCGGGCTCCTCCACCGGCGCCGACCTGCTCACCGCCGACCTGGACGACATCCGCCTGGAGATGAACACCCACTACCTCGGCACCCTGACGGTGGCCCGCGCCTTCGCACCCCAGATCGCGGCCAACGGCGGCGGGGCCATGCTGAACGTCCTGTCCGGCCTGTCCTGGGTCAGCTACCCCGAGTTCGGCGCCTACTGCGCCGCCAAATCCGCAGAGTGGTCGCTCACCAACACCCTGCGCCTGCAGCTCGCCGACCAGGGCATCCGCGTCGCCGCTCTGCATGTCGGCTACATGGACACCGACATGGTCCGAACCGTCGACGCGGCCAAGTCCGACCCCACCGACATCGCGCGCATCGCCGTGGACGGCATCGCCTCCGGCGCCTACGAGATCCTCGCCGACAACGCCGCCCGCCAGGCACAGGCAGCACTGTCCGGGGGCATCTCGGTGCTCTACCCGCAGCTCCCCTGAGGAGCACCCACCCCCACGGGCCAACCGCCAGGCACGTCCGCAAGGGAACGCCACGGCACAGCATCTACGGTTAGTCGGTCGGCCATACGTGCAACACGACCGCCGACGGTTCCCCCGCGTGTCGGGTCTTGCCTGCTGAGCGTTTCCGGGCCTATTGCATTACGAACGTAATGTAAATGGGCAGGCGCCGGCTCGCCATCAGCTCGAACGAACGGAGCCCACACCATGCCGCACAAGTGCAGGCGGGGCCGACCCAGCCGATGCAGCTCCGAGTGACAAGTCGGCGACACCCGCACCCCACCAGGCGCAACAGCTCCGTGGTCGCCGAACGCGATCACGGCCACGCAAGCCCAACCCCTCAGGAAATGGAAACCACGCCATGAGCCAGCCCAGCACGATCCGCCTGGAGCGGACGACCCCGCGGACCGCCAGGATCACGTTCTCGAATCCCCCCGTGAACCTGGTGATCCCCGAGTCCATCGTGACGCTGCACAAGATCGTCTCGGAGCTGGAGAACGACCCGGACATCCAGGTCGTCGTCTTCGCCAGCGAACTTCCCGACTTCTTCATCAACCACTTCGACGCCACCGCGGCCGCCGACCTCCCCGCGCCCGAGCACGAGGACGACAACCCGTTGTGGACCGACATGGTCCTGCGGCTGAGCAAGGCTCCGTTTGTCAGCATCGCGGCCATCCGGGGCCGTACGCGCGGCGCCGGCAACGAGCTGGCCCTGGCCTGCGACCTGCGCTACGCCAGCCGCGAGAAGGCGTTCTTCGGCCAGCCCGAGGTCGGCCTCGGCCTCGTCCCCGGCGGAGGGGGAGCCGAGCGACTCCCCCGTTCGATCGGCCGCGACCGGGCGCTCGAGGCCATCCTCGGCAGTGCCGACTACGACGCCGACCTGGCCGAACGCTGGGGATGGGTCACCCGAACCCTGCCCGACGCGGAACTCGACGCCTTCGTCGACGCGACCGTCGCCCGCCTCGCCTCCTTCGACCGGCAGGCACTGGCGACCGCCAAGTCCCAGGTCAACCGGGCGACACTGCCGCCGGACGCCCACCTGGTCGCCTCCTTCGGCGAGTTCGCGGGCACCCTGACGCAGCCGGGATTCGCCGCGCGTGCGGTCGGGCTCGGCGCACTGGCCGCCGAAAAGGGCCTCGACGTCGAGTACCAGCTGGGCGAGTACATCGGCCGGGTCAGCGAAGCCCTCTGATCACCCACGACCGACCGCAGCGCCCCAAAGGGCGCCCGTAGGCGCCGCAACACCCCGGGCAGCTTCCATCCCCCACCCATCAGGGTTCCCACGGCGGCCGGGCACGTCTCAACGGCAGCCCGGCCGCCGGCTCTCCCGGCTGGAGGGCCCGGCCGCACCCACGGGGGTCCGAACACGGAAAACGCGACGGCCAATCCCCCACCGTCGTCCCGTGCAAGTGGACCGACCGTTCTCGCGTCCGGTGCCGTGACTTCGCCGACGGCACATGAACAGCTCTCGGCAGCGGCGCAGACCATCCGTTGAGAGGGCTTCTGCTGCAATGCCGCACCAACGGCTCGAAATCGCAGGCTTTTGCGTCAGTGTCTGACTCTCGGGTGGTCGGCCCTGCGTCGGTCGACTGCGGTCAGGCTTCTGGGCCCAGTGCTGCCGGCTGATCGCTGCTGCCGTGCGCCAGCGAGGCGAGAATCTCCTTGCGGCAGACATCAAGGATTTCGTCCGCCAGCGGAGAACCGTCCGGGCATGCCCGCGACAACATGACCGCGCCGACCGAGTGGGCGAGCATGTCGATCACCATCGTGCGGGCCGCGCGCTGGTCCGCATCCCCCGGCGTATCACTCTGAGCCTGAAGGGCCGTCAGCAGGTTCTCGATTCCGGCTGCGAACTCTGTTTTGATGTCCACCGGCTGACGTGCGGCGTCGCCGCCGAGGGCCGCGATGGTGCAGCCGTCACCGCGCCCGTCGCGATGCTCCCGCGAGACGTAGCGCTCGACGAACTCGGCGGCGTCCACACCTTCTGTCCGTGCCACGGTCTGTGAGAGCCCGCTCGCGGACGCTTCGGCCATCAGGTCGGCCTTGGAGCGGAAGTGCTTGTAGAACCCGCCATGGGTGAACCCGGCGGCTGCCATCAGTTCTGCCACGCCGACACCGTCATAGCCGCGCTCACGGAACAGCCTGGAGGCTGTCGCGACGATGTGGGCACGGTTCTGCTCTGCCTGTGCCTTGGTGACCCGCATGTCAGCCGTCCCTTCCTCGGTCGACGCTCGACGCTCGACGGTCCAGCATACATAGATGTCGATCGACATCAAAGGCCTTGACTTTTTAGATGATGACCGTCATCGTATTGCTCACCCCTCCAGAAAGGCCCAGGCCATGACTGACACACATGTGACCGCACCGACTCAGTACATCGAGGTCGACGGCGACCGATTCGCCTACCGCCGCTGGGGTAAGCCCTCGGGCGTCCCGATCTTCCTGGTCCAGCACTTCCGCGGAGGGATGGACAACTGGGACCCGCTGCTCACCGACGGCCTGGCCGAAGGCCGGGAGGTCATCCTGTTCAACGGCCGCGGCGTCGCCTCGTCATCGGGCACGCCGCGTAACCGGATCGAGGACATGGCCGACGACATCGCCGCGGTCATTCGGGCGCTGGGGCTGGAGCAGGTCGACCTGCTCGGCTTCTCGCTCGGCGGTTTCCAGGCGCAGGAGGTCACGCTGCGCCACCCCCAGCTGGTGCGCAAGCTCCTCCTGCTCGGCACCGGCCTCCGCGGCGGGGACCCGACAAGTGACCCCCAGGTGCCTCAGTACGCCCTCAACCCGGTCCCCACCCTGGAGGACTTCCTCTTCCTGTTCTTCGGCCGCTCGGAAGCCGCGAAGCAAGCGGGCAAGGCCTTCTGGGAGCGCCGCCACCAGCGGGCCGACCAGGACCCGCCGAGCTCGCCCGAGGTCGCACAGGCGCAGTTCGAAGCGACCGTCGCCTACGCGGAACCGCTGCCGGGCGAGAACCCCTACGCCCACCTGAACGCGATCACCCAGCCGACGCTGGTCCTCAACGGCGAGAACGACGTGATGATCGCCTCGATCAACTCCTGGCACCTCGCCCAGAACATCCCCAACGCCCAACTGCTGATCTACCCCGACGCCGGGCATGGAGCGCAGTTCCAGTACCCCGAGCGGTTCCTGAAGCACGCCATTCAGTTCCTCGACGAGTAGGCAGCTGCGCGCGAACGGCACGTCCCCGGCCGACGGTCGCTCCGGACATTCCTGCGCCGCCCACCACCAGTAAAGCATTACGTACGTAATTTAATTTGCCCATGCTCATGTCGGATGTCTCATCGGATTCACATGCCTCATCGGATGCACCGCCCGGAACGCAGGTCTGCCGGATGTCCGCCACCAACAACCTGAGGAATCACGCATGCTCGACAGCCTGTGGACCCCGACCGTCGCCGGAAAGATCTCCCTGCCGCACCGGCTGGCCATGGCCCCCCTGACCCGCAGCAGGGCCACCCCGGACGGCGTGCCGACCGAGCTGAACGCCGAGTACTACGCCCAGCGCGCCTCGCACGCGCTCATCATCACCGAGGGCACCCAGCCCTCCGCCGACGGCCAGGGCTACCCGGTGACCCCGGGTATCTACACCGAGAATCACATCGCAGGCTGGCGCAAGGTAACCGACGCCGTACACAAGGCCGACGGACGCATCGTCATCCAGCTGATGCACACCGGGCGCATCTCCCACCCGGACAACACCCCCCACCACCGGCAGCCGGTGGCACCCTCCGCGATCAAGCCGGCCGGCCAGACGTTCACCCCGTCCGGGCTCCAGGAGATGCCGGAGCCGCGCGAGCTGTCCACCGAGGAGGTCGCCGCGACGGTCGACGACTTCCGGCGCGCCGCCGCGGCCGCCATCGCGGCCGGCGCCGACGGCGTCGAGATCCACGGGGCCAACGGCTACCTGGTCAACCAGTTCCTCTTCCCCAGCACCAACCAGCGCACCGACCAGTACGGGGGCTCCCTCGACAACCGCATCCGTTTCGCGGTGGAGGTCGCCACGGCCGTGGCCGACGAGATCGGCGCCGGCCGCACCGGCATCCGGATCTCTCCCGGCAACCCCTTCAAGCTCAACGACCTCACGGAGAGCGACCCGCATGAGCTCTACCCGCACCTCCTGCGCGCCCTCGCCCCCCTCAACCTCGCCTACCTGCACATCGGCCACGGCGGCGACGAAGAACTCCTGGGCACACTGCGCGAGCTGTGGCCCCACACGCTGATCCTCAACCGCGCCGGCACCGACATCGCCACCCGCGCCAAGGACATCGAGAACGGCATCGCCGACGTCATCACCGTGGGCTCCATGGCCCTCGCCAACCCCGACCTGGTCGAGCGCGTACGTGCTGGCGCACCCCTGAACACCCCGGACCCCGCCACCTTCTACGGCGGTGGCGCGGCCGGCTACACCGACTACCCCACCTACGCAGCCTGACCCAAGCGCCCGGCGCCCGAGGCAATCTCCTTCCTCGGGCGCTTCGGCGTACGCACGGCACAGCCAGGCAGCAGTGAACATGCGCTCGCGACGCGAGCGGTATGCCGTCGAGTGACCACGAGGTCCCGCCCCGCGGCTTTGAATCCGGACTCGCCGACAAGGTCGTCCTCATCACCGGCGGCACCGGCGGACTCGGCAGCGCCATGGCCCGGGCCCTCATCTCCCGCGGCGCCCGGGTCGCACACCTCGGTTCGGGCGCCTGATTCTGCCACCTGGCTCGGCCGCCCTGGCCGAGACAGCCTGCTCAGGAAAGGTGGCGCTTGAGGATCTTGCCGGTGGAGGTCAGGGGCAGTTCGTCGACGAACTGGATGACGCGCGGGTACTTGTACCCGGCGAGCTGTTCCTTCGCCCAGGCCACGAGCTCGTCCTCGGTCGTGTCGCTGCCTGCCTCCTTCACCACGACGGCCTTGATCTCCTCGCCGTGGGACTCGTGCGGTACGCCGATCACGGCGACCAGGGAGACCGAGGGGTGCTCCATGAGGACTTCCTCGATCTCACGCGGGTAGACGTTGAAGCCACCCCGGATGATCATGTCCTTGGACCGGTCGACGATGTAATAGAAGCCGTCCTCGTCCCTGCGGGCGAGGTCGCCGGAGCGGAACCAGCCCTCTTTGATCGCCTCGGCCGTCGAGCCGGGCCGCTTGTAGTAGCCCTTCATGACGTTGTGTCCCCTGATCGCGATCTCCCCGATCTCCTCGGGGCCACCCTCGGCATCCGACCAGTCATCACGGATGAGTTTCATCTCCACGCCCGGAATGGGCACACCGATCGAACCGACGCGGGGCTCCTCGCCGAAACGGGAGAAGGACGCGATCGGCGAGGTCTCGGACAGTCCGTAGCCTTCGAGGATCGTGACGCCGAAGCGGTCCTTGAACTGCTTGTGGATCTCGGCGGGCAGCGCCGCACCGCCGGCCGCGGCCACACGAAGGTTCGCCGCCAGGCGGGCGACGTCGACCGTCTCGTCGAGTGCCGCGAGCAGACCCCAGTACATGGTCGGGACCCCGGCGAAGAACGTCACGTCGTGGTCGAGCATGAGGCGCAGGGCCGCCTGCGCCTCGAACCTCGGCTGCATCACGATCGTGCCGCCGAACGCGAAGGCGCCGTTCTGCACGACGGTCTGGCCGAAGGCGTGGAACAGCGGCAGCGCACACAAGTAGGTGTCGGGGCGCCCGGGATCCGCGACGAACAGGTCGCGGCCGACGAGCGCGTTGTCGTACACGTTGCGGTGGCGCAGCTCCGCGCCCTTGGGATGGCCGGTCGTGCCGGAGGTGTAGAGGACCACCGCGGTGTCGTCTTCGTCGCGCTCGAGTGTCCGGAACGTCACGGGCTGCTCGGCGACGACCGCCTGGTAGGACTCCGGTGTCCGGCTCCCGCCCCCGGCCGGGGCCGCGCCGCCGCTCTCGATCAGGAAGAACTCGGTGCAGCCCTCGGTCGCCCGGAACCCCTCCCACGCGGCCTGCCCGATCGGCAGTTCCGGCGTGCCTTCGAACGCGAAGTACGCCTTCGCGTCGGAGTCGGCGAGGTGGTAGGCGACCTCGCGGGCCTTGAGCAGCACGTTCAGCGGCACGACAGCGGCGCCGGCTTTGAGGATGCCGAAGTAGACGGTGGAGAAGTGCGGGAGGTTGGGGCAGGACAGTGCGACCTTGTCGCCCGGCTGGATCCCGCGCGAGACGAGCAGGTTCGCGACACGGTTGGCGGCGGCGTCGAGGGCGGCGTACGTGATGTGGTCTTCACCGAAGACGATCGCGGTGCGCTCGGGGTGTCGGGACGCGGTGTCCGTCAGCAGTCGTGACACGTTGCGGCTCGGGCTGAGCATCGTTGCTCTCCTGGTTCTGCGGGTGAGGGCGGTCCAGCCGGGCCTGCCGTCTGCTGGGCGATAGATCGGCCAACAATCACCTGCCGACCGTAATATTACGCACGTCAGACCATAGATTAGGATGAGATACAAGGCAATGGTCCGGCAACGTTGGGGAGGAACCCTGTGGCGCGTTACACCAAGGAGCACAAGCAGGTGACGCGGCAGCGGATCATCGAGCGGGCCGGCCACCGGTTCAAGCAGGACGGCATCGACGGCTCCGGTATCTCCACGCTGATGTCGGACGCCGGGCTCACCAACGGGGCCTTCTACGCCCACTTCGAGTCCAAGGACGACCTCGTCGCTCACGTCGTCGCCGAGCAGCTGCGCGCGCAGGTGGAGCAGTTCGGCACACTGCGGCCCGGCCGCGAGGGCCTCGAGGATCTCATCCGCTCGTATCTGTCGCCCGAGCACCGGGACAACCCCGGCAACGGTTGTCCGAACGCCGCCCTGCTGGACGAGATCGGCCGCTGCGGTGACGGAACCAAGGACGCCTACACCCACGGTGCCAAAGCCATCGTGGACGAGTTCGCCGCCCGCCTGGCACCCGAGGATCCGCAGTCCGCCCGCGGTCAGGCCGTCGGGCTCTTCACCCTGGCGGTGGGAACGCTGCAGCTGTCCCGCGCGCTCTCCGACCGGAAGCTCTCCGACGAGATCCTCGAGCAGGGAATCGAGAACGCCCTCGCCATCGCGCGATGCACGTCAGCACCGGCTGGATGACCTGGCACGGGCCGGGACGCCAGTGCCGGTCGAGCGGATGGTCCGTGGGGTAACTGCGATCTCGGGAGCGGCCAGCACGGGGATCCTCCGCTCGTACGGCGGCTGACTCTGCGCCCGTTCGAAATACGCCGTAGCGGTAGTGCAGGTCCTGGGCCTGGTGCCTGCGTCCTGGTGCCCGAACGGGACGTCGACCGGTCTCCGTATCGCCATCCTGCACGACAACCGCCTCGGCGCCGCAGGGCCGAGAGGCGAGCAGGCCGGTTACCTCGAACACGTGACGAGAGCCGTCGGCACGAACTGCTCGTGGTACTGGAAGATGCCGCCGTGGCCGCCATCGGAGTAGATCACCAACTCGGCGTTGGGCAGTCGCCGGGCCAGGTCGTGCGAGTTCGGCGTCGGAACCATCCTGTCGTTGTCGCCGTTGGCGACGAGTACGGGCTGCTGGATGACGGACAGGTCCTGCGGCTGCGCCAGCCCCCAGCGGTGGATGGCCTTGAGCTGGGAGAAGTAGGAGGTGAGCCGGATCGCCTTGTCCCGGTCCTGGGTGCGCTCCTTCAGGCGGGCCAGGAACTCCTTGCCGGCCCGAATCCCGTTCGGAGTGCGGGTGAAGAAGAGGAACTGCTTCACGTCCTGAAGGGTGAGCAGTGCCCGGAGGGTGTCGAAGTGGGAGATCCGGGTGACGTTCTTGATGCCCTCGCCTCCGGCCGGACCTGTGCCCGCGAGGATCAGCCTGCGGATGAGCTGCGGGTCGGTCTGTGCGATGACCTGGGCGATCATGGCGCCCATCGAGAAGCTGAGGACGTCGACCCGCTCGAAGCCCAGCGCCCGGATGAAGGTGACGGCGTCCTTGGCCATCTCCTCGATGGTCTTCGGCGTCTCACCGGTTGACGCGCCCACGCCCCTGTTGTCGAACGTGATCATCCGGTGCTTGGCGGCGATGCCGTCGACGACCCTGGGGTCCCAGTTGTCCAGGACCGCGGCGAGGTGGGTGATGAAGATGACCGGCATGCCGGTGCGGGGGCCGAGGTCGCGGTAGGCGAAGGTCACTCCGTCGGCGGTGACGGTGCGGGTCTGCGCGTTCTTGTACGACGTCACCACGTTGCCTCGTGTTTCGCGTGCGTTCACGGTCGTGCCCTTCGATGTGAGGATTACCGCCACTGTGCGCCGACCTCTGCTTCCTCGCAGGTGGGCGCAGAGCGGTTCCCCGGTCTCCCGGCTGCGGCTGCAGCCCGGGGTCGGCGGTCAGAGGAGGCCCAGGAAGCGGGAAACCTCTTGGATCAGGTCCCTGAACAACCCGTCGACTATTGAAGTATGACCATAATTTCATCGGGGTGCAAGTGGGCAGGCCGAACGGAATGCACAGCGGCGGAATCACGGGTTCCCCGGGCGTCGGGGGTGCACCAGCACAGCGAACCACCAGGGCAGGAGCGGCTCACCTATGCCGGCGGCCACGAGACGCTGGTCGTGACCGGCAAGTCGCGGACGTCCGGCCCCGGACCGGGGACAGCCGACGATCTGTACAGCGGTCATGGCATCGATGCCCGGCGTGAGGACGACGCCTGGCTACGCCCGGATTCCAGGACGAGGACTGGGCCGGAGTGCACACCGTGGACCACGACGACGCCCGCCTCAGCCCCGAACCCCCCGCCACCGGTACGGCGCACCTCCCGCCTGCACCCGCAGCGGACCTGGTGCAGCGCTTGCGGCGCTCGTCGGCAACACCATCGGCCTGACCGGGGAAGGCCGCTCCATGGCGACGCTGAAGCTCATCGGACGTCAGATCGCACTCCTCGACGCCCTCCGGAAGCTCGACCGGCCCTTCGTCGTCCTGGTCCAGGGCTTGCCCTCGACCCTGCCCGCCCGGGCACTCGGCGCCGACGCCATCGTCCAGGCCTTCACCCCGGGGATGCGAGCGCTACAAGGTCACGTCGCCGGTACGCACCGGCTGCCCAGGCTCGACGGTGATGACGGCCGGAGCCGTGCAAGGGCCGCCTCACGGCTGTGAGGCGGCCCTTGCACGAGGGCAGACCGGCCGTCGCCCGAGGTTCGGGATCGGCGGCGCGGTCGGCGTCTTCAGGCGGCGAGGAAGTCGGCCACCTGCTTACTGAAGGCATTGGCGTGCTGGAAGAGGAAGGCGTGGCCGGCGCCGCCGTAGAGGAGGAGGGTGGCGTCGGCCAGGTGCTGGACGGCGACGTAGGACGCGTGGGCGGGGACCATCACGTCGTGCAGGCCGTTGGCGTACAGGACGGGGTGCTTGATGGACTCCAGTTCGGCCCGTACCTCGTCGAAGGGCGCTGCCAGGAGCTGGCCGATCGCGGCGAGCATTCCCTGCGCCGCTGTCTCGGTGACCACGGGGCCACCGGCGGCGAGCCGGGGCGCGACGTGGGCGAAGTGCTCGTGCCCTGAGGCGCGGGCCGCGTTCGTCTCCGGGTAGAACAGGTACAGCATGTCCTCCTGGTCGGCATCGGGCTTGGCCATGATGCCCAGGACCTTCTCGCTCGCCTCCGGTGCACCGGGCACCCAGCCGGTCGGGCCGCTGCCCGCCACGATGATCTTGCGCACCAGCTGCGGGCGACGCGCGGCCAGGCGCTGGGCCACGAAGCCCCCCAGGGACCAGCCGAGCACGTCGGCCCGCGCGAGGCCGAGGGCCTCGATGAACTCGGCGGCGCCCTCGGCGAATCCGTCGAGGGAGTCGCGCGGCTCGCCGGTGGTGTAGCCGACGCCGACGTTGTCGAACACGATCACGTCGTGTCGGCGGCCAGGTAGTCCAGGAACTCCGGGTCCCACCAGTCGATGGTCGCCCGGAAACGCTGCAGCAGGACCAGCGGGACACCGCCCTGCGGACCCATGCGCCGGTAGGTGAAGGTCGCGGAGGACCCCTCCACGGTGAGGTTCTCGGCCTTGTCTGCCAGATAGGTGCTCATGACGTCCTTCTCTGTGGGCGGGTGCCCGTCATGTCTCGCGGGTCTGCTCACGCAGCACACCAAGACATGCCGGGTCTGCGGGGTCGCTGCCCTCGGCCGGCGCCCCATGCGGCGAGCCAGGGTTGTGGGTAAGGCCGACGATCTGCTCGGATCACTCGGTCACCGGCTCGCTCCGATCACCCCGGAATCCACCGCACCACCACAGAACAATGAAATTATGATCATAATGTTAAGCGGGGCAACTCGGGCGCGTGGGGGGGCTCCCGTGGTGAGCGGGGCCTGCGGCCCGGCCGCGGAACCGCCTGGTCCGGCGGCACAAGCGGTCCGGTGCGACGGGGGCCGAGGGGCGGCGGCCCCGCACCGGCCGCGAGGGCACCGGAATCCGGAGTCATTGAATTACGTTCACAATATAATACATTGGAGGAGCCGACGGAGGGCGAGCGGCCCACCCGGCGCGCAGAGGAGTGTGCGGTGCGGTACAGGAAAGAGCACAAGCAGGCCACCAGGCGGAGGATCATCGAGACGGCGGGCCGCCGCTTCAAGGAGGACGGCATCGACGGCTCGGGCATCACGGCGCTCATGAAGGACGCCGGGCTGACCAACGGCGCCTTCTACACCCACTTCACGTCCAAGGACGACCTGGTGGCCACCACTATCGCCGACCAGCTGCAGGCCCAGAACGCGAGCATCATCGCGCACGCACAGCCGGGCCGCGCCGGCCTCGAACAGATCGTGCGCTGGTACCTGTCCCCCTGGCACCGTGACAGCCGTGACGTCGGCTGCCCATCCGCCGCCCTGCTCGACGAGATAGGGCGCTGCACACACCCGACCAAGCAGGCTTACACCGAGGGCGTACTGGTGGTCGCCGACGGCATCGCCGCCCGCCTGGCGCCCAACGACCCGCTCTCGGTCCGCCCCATGGCACTCAGCTCCTACGCCATGATGGCCGGCACACTCCAGCTCTCGCGGGCCCTCGCCGACCCGCAGCTCGCCGACCAAGTCCTCGATCAGGGCGTCCACAACGCCCTCGCGCTCCTGGGCATCGAACACGAAGGAGACACCAGGACGGCGCACTGACTGGCGTACACACAGACACTGCGGAGCGCGCGCCGCACCGCCCCCGCCGCTCCAACCCCTCACCTGCGGCGCGACACCCCTACGGGAAGAGGCGTCCACTCGACACCCGGAGCCTGCACGCGGCCCCGTCCACCCTCTACGCCCAGGCACGACGTCGCGGGCGTCGTCTGCCGCGAGGACCAGTCGGCCGGTCCGGGTTTCGTGGGCTCGCCCAGGTGCCGCATCAGCTCGTCGTGCAGGTCGTTCACGCTCATCCCGATGCCCCGGGGTTCGCCGCCGACCGCGAGGGGGCGGAGACGTTGGTTCCGGCTGCGGTCAGCACATGCTGGACGTGGGTTTCGGCAAGGCACGGTAACGGCATTTCCGCAGGCCGTGGGCGTGGACAGTTTCGGAGACTGTGCCCTCGCATCCTGCGCGGATCGCATATCGGCGCCGCCAGTGGTCGGTGTACTGCTCGTGCCGGATCCGAGTCTGGCTACTGCTCACGGATCTCAGACCAGCTCGCCAGGCCCCTCAAGTCCCCAGAAGCCTGGTGTCAGCACGGCCCGCGTGCGCAGTTTCCTCCGCGACGAGGCGGGCCAGCCCTCTGGATGGTCCGCTCCGGGTCGTGCGCTCGTGCCGCGCCACAGGATCCCCTCCGCAAGGCCATTGCTGTACACCCGTTCCCAGCCTATGGTCTGCCAAATATAATATTACGACCGCAATTCCACTCGGCGCCGTCAGCGTCAGAGATGAGGCATGCCGTGAGTGACGTCCCCTTCCAGTCCGCCGTACAGCAGTCACGCGCACTGGCCGCGGGTGAGATCTCAAGCCGGGAACTTGTCGAGATCTATCTCGAGCGGATCGCCGTCCACAACGCCGCACTGAACGCGGTGGTGACCCTGGACCCCGAGCGTGCCCGCCGCGAGGCGGGGGAAGCAGACGCCGCGCGGGCGGCGGGGCAGGACCTCGGTCCGCTGCACGGCGTGCCGATCACGGTCAAGGACAGCTACGAGACCGCAGGCATGCGCACTGTCTGCGGGCGCATGGATCTGAAGGACTACGTGCCCGAACAGGACGCCGAGGCGGTCAAGCGGCTGCGCTCGGCGGGTGCCGTGATCATGGGCAAGAGCAACATGCCTCCGGGCAACCAGGACGTCCAGGCCGACAACCCTGTGTTCGGCCCCTCATCAAACCCGTGGGACCGGACCCGCACCTCGGGCGGATCCGCCGGAGGCGGCGCCGTCGCCACCGCCGCAGGCCTCACCACGTTCGACTTCGGCTCGGAAATCGGTGGATCGACGAGGATCCCGTCCCACTTCAACGGCCTGTACGGCCACAAGTCGACCTGGCGGTCGATCCCCCTCATCGGACATGTTCCCTACGGCCCGGGCGCTGGACGATGGACGGAAGCCGACATGGCCTGCGGCGGCGCCCAGGTCCGAGACGCCCGTGATCTCGTCCCGATCCTGCGGGCGACGGTCGGGCCGGCCGACTACGACGGTGGTTTCAGCTACACGCTCGCACCGCCGCGCGCGACCAGGCTCGCCGATTTCCGGGTCGCCGTCTGGAGCGAGGATCCCTCGTGTCCGGTCGACAGCGACATCATGGAGGCCATGGACGACGCGGTCACCGTGCTACGTAGGGCCGGTGCAAAGATCACCGTCCAGCCCGCGAGCCTCCCCGTCGACATCGCGACGAATCACCGGAAGGCCTTTTCGCCCCTGCTCTTCGGCGCGGGCGACCGCACCGGCCTTGCCCCTGCCCCCAGTGCCGCGACCCTGGCCCGGTTCGTCCAGCACCCGCGGGGCGACGCCGGACCCGCCCTGCGCGGAACCTTCCAGTCCCACTTCCACTGGCTGCAGGCCCACATGGTGCGCAACGAGATCCGGCAGCGCTGGTTCGAGTTCTTCCAGGACTTCGACATCGTGCTCATGCCGGTCACGCCGACGGCTGCCCCCGCTCATCACAACAAACTGATCGACTGGTTCGGGCGGCCCTTCGAGGTCGACGGTGTACGACGCCCTTACTGGGACCAGGTCAAGTGGAGCGCCGTCGCCAACGTCTCCGGAGGGCCGGCAACGACCATCCCCGTGCGCAAGGGCAGAAGCGGACTGCCCATCGGGCTGCAGGCCATGGGCCCGAGCGGAGGCGATCTCACCACCATCGAATTCGCCGCGCTGCTCGGCCGGGAAGTAGACGGGTTCGTGCCGCCTCCGGCCCTCGTCCAGATCTGACCGCCAACCCGGGGCACCAGGAAAACGACGCACACCACCCGACCCGCACGTGTCACGGCTGCCGCCGGATTCCGCCTGCCACTTCTCCAGAGCACACCGCGACCTCGTCAGCGACGACCGCATCGCACACGACGTCTTCGGTGCCGCAGCCAACCGGATCGCGACCCAGCCAAGGTCGTGGCCAGGTCGTAGATCTCGTACAGGGCGGTCCTGCCGGGCCCTCCTGTTCGGGGAAGCCCGGATACCCACCTGCTTGTGGTCACGCTGGGGGCGACACTGACGGCCCGCGTTCTTGTAGACGCCTGAACCAAGGACATCTCGGCGTTGAGCTTCTCAAATGCCTCCGAGAACCCCCGCCCCGGATCGCCCCGCACCAAAGGATCAGGGCCCTCGGAAGCTCGAGGGCGCGAAGCCGTCCGAGCCCCAACGGGCCCTGTTGCCGCTTCGAGCGTCCCGCTACATGTTGATCATGTGGCCGGCGAGGCCGTGGACGGCCTCCTTGACCGCCTCGCCCAGCGTCGGGTGGGCGTGGACGTTGCGGGCGACCTCGTGCACGGTGAGGTCCCACTGCTGGGCCAGGGTCAGCTCGGGGAGGAGTTCGGTGACGTCGGGACCGATGAGGTGGCCGCCCAGGAGCTCGCCGTACTTGGCGTCGCTGATCAGCTTCACGAAGCCGGTCGCGTCGCCCAGGCCGTGCGCCTTGGCGTTCGCGGTGAACGGGAACTTGGCGACCTGGACATCGAAGCCCTTCTCCCGTGCCTGCGCCTCGGTGTAACCGAAGCTGGCGATCTGCGGCTGGCAGAAAGTGGCCCGCGGGATCATCACGTAGTCGAGTTCCATGGTCTCCGCGTCCGCGATCGTCTCGGCGGCGACCATACCCATCGCCTCGGCGGCGTGCGCGAGCATCAGCTTCGCGGTGACGTCCCCGATGGCGTAGATGTGCGGGACAGAGGTGCGGCAACGGCCGTCGACGTCGATCGCGCCGCGCTCGGTGACGCGCACGCCGGTGTTCTCCAGGCCGTAACCGGTGACGTTCGGGGCGAAGCCGATCGCCTGCAGGACCTTGTCGGCCTCCAGGACCTGCTGGGCGCCGTCCTTGCCGGTGACGGTGACACGGACCTGCGGGCCGGACTCGTCGATCGACTCGACGCGGGTCGAGGTGAGGACGTCGATGCCCAACTTCCGGTACTGCTTGGCCAGTTCGGTGGAGACTTCGGCGTCCTCCAGCGGGGCGACCCGGTCCAGGAACTCGACGATCGTCACCTTCACGCCGTAGTTGTGCAGCACGTACGCGAACTCGACACCAATGGCCCCGGCGCCGGCGATCACGATGGACTGCGGCAGGTCCTCGGCCAGGATCTGCTCCTCGTACGTCACCACGCGCGAGGTACGGCGGGTGCCGGGCAGCAGCTTGGGGCTCGCCCCGGCGGCGATGATGCAGTGATCGAAGGCGATGGTGCGGGTGTTGCCGTCGTAGTCGGCCACCTGGAGCGTGTGCGGGTCCAGGAACGTGCCGCGGCCGCCGATTTCCGTGATCTTGTTCTTCTTCATCAGGTAGTGGACGCCCTTGACCCGGCCGTCCGCGACCTTCCGGCTGCGGCGGAAGGCCTCCCCGTAGTCGAAGGAGACCTCACCGTCGACCTTGATGCCGAAGGTCTTCGCCTCGCGCGTGAAGATGTGCGCGAGCTCGGCGTTGCGCAACAGGGCCTTGGTAGGGATACAGCCCACGTTCAGGCAGACGCCGCCCCAGTACTTCTCCTCGACGACCGCGACGCGCTTGCCCAGTTGGGCGGCCCTGATGGCGGCGACGTATCCGCCGGGGCCCGCGCCGAGTACGACGACGTCGAAGCTCTCACCCTGCTCGTCCATGGACGGCTTCCTTTCCGCTGGGACGGCCCGCCTCCGCGAGGGGCGGACGCACTCCCGATCGAACGATCTGTTCATCAACACGCCGGCGGCGGCATCCGCCACCTCCCGCAGCGGGGAAACGGTGGAGGCGACCGTATGGTCCGCCATCTCGGCAGCGGCTTCCCGACGTCAGCTTCAGCGGCGCGGCGCGGTGATCTATGCCCGCTCAGTCCTCATCGACGGCGGGCCGACGCCCCGTCGACTTCGTGTACTCCGGCCTCGGCGGCACCGAGCCTGAGAGTGTCGAGGCCGAAGGCGGCGACCGGGCCGTGCGCACCGGGCTTGAGGACGGCATCCGGCTGAGCCGCGCGGGCGGCGCCCCATGCCAGGAGGGAGCCCGTCATCTCGTACGGATCGGGTCCGGTGAGCGCCGTCGTGGCCAGGGGGCGGCCTCGGCCGTCGCGAGCGACGGCGATCACCAGGGAACGGCCGTCGGGATCCGGCTCGCGCTGCGATCCCGGGAGCCGCTCGGACCACCGCTCCAGGGCGGCCCGCACCTTCGCCGAGCGCAACAAGGGTGCCTGGATCGTGGCGGCGATCTGCACCGGGCGCGTCCACCGTCCGAACCACCCGAGGCCCACCTCGACGCTCTCCAACTGGGGGAAGACCTCCGGCAGTCCGAGATGCTCCGTGCCCGGGACGGTCATGGTCGCACGTTTCACGCCGCCGTAATGGAAGGTACGCACCCGCTTGCCGACGCGCTCGTCGACCACACGGGCGGTGGCCCAGGGGCGCGGGCTGCGGTAGGCGAACCCGTCCTCGGCCGCCGCAGCGACCAGCGTCTGACGTGTGCCTCCCGTGGTCAGGGTGTACGCGTCGCGCAGGGTGCTCCGGTAGAGCAGCTCGTCGCCCTGCCCGGCACGGGTGATGAAGTAGCCGGCCTCCACGTGGCGTGCCCGCTCGCCCGCCCGCGTCAGGGCGAGCGCGCCGGCGAGGTTGCCCGGCACGTAGTCGTAGCCGAACGCGGGCACAAGGGTCGCTCCCCGGAGGGCCGCGACGGCGTCCAGCTCAAGGAGGACGCGGCGGGCGAAGGTCCCCTCCCCTGTCGAGTCGAAGTAGTGGGCCCCCGCCCGCGCGGCAGCCGTGACCACGGCCATACCGAGCCGCATGAACGGGCCGATCGTGGAGACGACGACATCGCTGGGCTCCACAAGGCGCGTGAGGTCGGCCGTCGAGGTGACGTCGACCTCGGCCACCGGCAGGTCCGCCTCGAAGCGGTCGGCCAGGGCCAGCATCCTGGTCCGGCTCCGCCCGACCAAGGTCGGCTTCTCCCCTCGTGCGAGCAGTTCCCGGAGCACGCGCTGCCCGGTGTACCCCGTCGCACCCAGCAACACGATCCTGCGCTTTTCCACGGCTCCGCCTGCCTTCCGGAGGGTACTGTCACGACTACTGACCCTTAGTCATTCACTGACCTCAGGTCATTGAATATACGATGGTTCGCATGCGAGGCCCAAACCGACGACAGATGTATGCGGAGCAGACCCGGGCGGACCTGGTGACGGCCGCACGGAAACTGTTCGTGGACAACGGGTTCGCCAACACGTCGGTCGAGGCCATCACCGGGGCGGCGCGGGTGAGCAAGGGCACCTTCTACAGCCACTTCCCGGACAAGAAGGCGATGTTCGCCGAGCTCTACACCGAACTGCTACAGCAGGTCGGCGCCCTGAGCGACGCGACATGCGAGGCGATCCGTGCGACAAGGCCGAACCAACCCGCCATGACCGCGGTCGCCGACCTCACGCACGCCTTCCTGCGGCGGACGATCGACGACCCCCTGCACCGGGAGCTGATGGCCCAGGCACCCTCGGTCCTGGGAGGGCAGTACCGGCACATCAACGACACCGTCGCCCAGCCGCCGATCGAACGGCTGCTGACCGTTCTGGCCGAACGCGGTGAACTGCAACCGGACGTTCCCGTCGCCACTGTCGCCCGGTTGCTGCTGGCCGGCCTGTGCGAGGGCAACCAGATCATCGCGGCCTCGGCGGACCGGGAGGACGCCCTGACCAGGACGTTCCATGCGCTCACCCTGCTGATGTCGGGCCTGGCGGCCGACAACATCAGTGCCCGCGGTTGATCTGAACCGGGGCCTGACGGGCGGCGTCGGCGTATGGCGACCCGCCTCGGCCGCGGTGACCTGTCGTCAGCGTGCCGCCTCGTCCTCGAACCCTGGCCGACCGCATGGGCCGCCGGAGGGACATCATGTTCTTCGCGGCGAGGTGCCGCATCGTCGCGCCGGCATTCCCGGTATTCATCGGCTTCCTCAGCGGCAGTCTCGGCATGGGCGCAAGCATCTGCCTGTGCGCAGGAAGCTCTTACGGCATCGCCGTCCTCCCCGAGACCTCACACAGGGAACCCGACACCCCAAGCGCTGACCACTCTGTTCAACTCCCGACTTCGCACACATCCGTTCGCCGCTCTTGATCGTGGGTGCTCTCCAAGGAGATCGCCGATGCGCTCATGGACGGAAACCCGCGCTAAACAGCCCCTGCGTCAGCCAGGAATGGCCGCAGATGCGCCAGCATCGCTGTCGGCTGCTCCTCCGGGATGAAATGGCCGCACTCCGGGATCTCTGCACCGGTGACGTCGTCCGCGTACTCGCGCCAGATTTCCAGCGTCGGCAGGCGGGAGGGCAGCCCCACGGAACCCCACAGCGCCAGTACCGGCATGGTGAGGCGCCGGCCCTCGGCGGCGTCGATGTCGTCGAGGGCGACGTCCTGCTCCATGGCGCGGTAGTCGTCGAAACTCGCGCGCAGGGCACCCGGACGGGAGAACGCCCGGACGTAGGCGTCGACTGCTTCGGGTGTCAGGCCGTGGCGGTTGTAGGTCCAGCGCTCGAAGAAGTACTCGAGATATCCGCGGATGTCGCGTCCCACGAGGCGCTCTGGCAGGTCGGGTTGCATCTGGAACAGCCAGTGCCAGTACCCGGAGGCGAGGGAGGCATCCAAGCGACGGAACATCTCCCGGGTGGGCACGATGTCGAGTACGGCCAGCCGCTCCACCTGCTCGGGGCGATCCAGCGCCCATCGGTGCGCCACACGGGCGCCGCGGTCGTGCCCCACGACCGCGGCCTTCTCGAAGCCGAGCGCTTCAACGAGACCGGCGATGTCGGCAGCCATCCGCCGCTTGTCGTAACCGGCCGTGGGTTTGTCACTCAGGCCGTAGCCGCGCAGGTCGGGCGCCACGACAGTGTGGCTGGCCGCGAGATCCGCCAGCACCGGCCGCCAGCAGTCGGAGGTCTGGGGCCAGCCGTGGAGCAGCACGAGCAGGGGGCCGGATCCCGCTCGGACGTAGTGCAGGCGGACCCCGTCCACCTGCGTCACTCCGGTCGTCACTGTCGGCTGTCCCGTCAATGCGCCTCCTCGACATGACTAACCGCCTTAGACGGTTAATCTAACGGGCAGAATGGAGGCGTGGCAACGGACGACATGTGGATCTGGGACGGCGGGCAGGTCTGCCTGGACTTCACCAACACCCTCCGCTACCGGTGGCGGACCGCACCGGAGGAGACTCTCCGGAATCCGGGCGACCTGGCTCTCTGGCTTCAGCAGGCCGGCCTGCTCACACCGGGCATCCCGGACCCCGGCGCTGCCGCCGTCCTGGCGTCGGGCCGACGACTGCGCGAGACGGTCGACCGGGCCGTACTCGCGGTCGCCGACAACCGGCTGCCCTTGTCCGGCGACATCACCATGCTCAACCGATCAGCAGCGAGGGCTCCTCGACCCGCCTTGCAGATCGCCGTCACGGACGGGCGCCTGGAGCCCGCCGGAACCGCGAGCATCGCCACCGATGCCTCAGCCGCTCTGGCGCTGATCGCCCAGGACGCCGTCGATCTGCTCCTGTCCGCCGAGATCCGGCGGGCACGCGTCTGCGGCGCGGACGAATGCGCCCTGCGCTTCGTGGACCGCTCCCCCGCCCGCAACCGCCGCTGGTGCTCCATGTCCCGCTGCGGCAACCGCACAAAGGTCCGCCTCCACCAGGCCCGGGCCAGACGGAGTGAGCACACCCCGGCAGACTGAGCCCCTCGACCTCCTGGCACCAGCGCGGTCAGTTCACTCGGCGGACCTCAGACGAAAGGCGGGGCCGGGGACGCTCTCGATGTCTTCCGGCTGTACGGCGTGGCCCCGGTCGCAGCGGATCTGGGCGTCGACGTGCGCGCCGCATCCACGGTGCCTGGACAGCATGGCCGGGCCCTCCGGGTCGGCGCGGTAGCGGTCACCCCACTGCAGGAGCCCCATCACGGCCGGGACCAGATCCACACCCTTGGGGGTGATCACGTACTTCGGCCGGCTCCGCGAGCCCGGCTCCTTGTAGGTCTCGGTGGCCAGGATCCCTTCCTCCACGAGCATGCGAAGCCGCGCCGCGAGGAGGTTGCGGGGACAGCCGAGGACGCGTTCGAACTCGCTGAAACGGGACGAGCCGTAATAGACCTCGCGCAGGATCAGGATGGTCCACTTCTCGCCCACGACCTCAAGGGTCCGGGCGATCGAGCAGTTCGACGCGTCCCGGTCGAGTCGGGGGTCCACGCCGGCGTCCTGCAGAGCTTCGGTCGTTGCATCCATGGGGTGATTCTAACATCTGAGTTTACTTTTCCATACTCAGCAAGTAGCGTCATGGTCGGCACATCAGCCCGGCCGCACGAGAAACGGGCGCGCAGGGGGACCTGCCGGAAGAATCGCATCAACCACCCGGACACCCACACAGGAAGGCCGCCGGCATGAAGGCGTTCGTCGTCGAGAAGTACGGCAAGGACGGCGTCCGCGCCGCAGACGTACCCGAGCCCACCGTCGGAGACCGCGACGTCCTGGTCAGAGTGAGCGCCGCCAGCATCAACCCGCTGGACAAGATGGTCCGCAACGGGGAGTTCAAGCAGCTGCTGAAGTACAAGCTTCCGTTCGTGCTCGGCCACGACGTGGCCGGCGTCGTGACACGGGTCGGCTCCGCCGTACGCGGCTTCGAGGTCGGCGACGAGGTCTACGCCCGTCCGCGCGACCTGCGGGTGGGGGGCTTCGCGGAGTTCATCGCGATCGACGCGGACGATGTCGCGCCCAAGCCGGCCTCTCTCTCCCTCCAAGAGGCAGCCGCAGTGCCGCTGGTGGCCCTGGCCGCCTGGCAGATCCTCGTCGAGCGCGCGCACGTGAAGCCGGGGCAGAAGGTGCTCATCCACGCCGGTGCCGGCGGCCTCGGGTCGACGGTCATCCAGCTCGCCAAGCACCTCGGCGCCACGGTGGCGACCACCACGAACACCAAGACCGAGGAGCTCGTCAAGAACCTCGGCGCCGACCTCGTCGTCGACTACACCAAAGAAGACTTCTCAAAGGTGCTCTCCGGCTACGACCTGGTGCTGGACTCCGTGGGCGGGGCGAACCTCGAGAAGTCGCTGACGGTGCTGAAGCCCGGCGGCCTGGCCATCAGTGTCGTCGGCCCACCCGACGCCGGTTTCGCCAAGCAGCTCGGCGCCCCCTCCTTCATGGGCCTGGTCATGAACACCCTCAGCCGCAAGATCCGCAAGCGGGCCAAGGCGCTGGGCGTGCGCTACGAGTTCTTCTTCATGGAGGCCAACGGCTCCCAGCTGCGCAAACTCGGCGCCCTCTACGACAGCGGGAAGCTCCGCCCGGTCATCGACAGCACCTTCCCCTTCGACCAGACGCTCGAGGCGATGGCGTACGTCGAGCAGGGCCGCACCAAGGCCGGCAAGGTCGTGGTCTCCATGATTCCCGACAACGACTGAGACGCGGCCGGCAACAGCCCCTCCGTTCCGGCACAGTCATCAAAGGACGACCCCGTTGGCGGTCCGCATCGCAACTATGTCGCGGAGAGCCGCAGTTGCAGGGGTTCGGGTCATTCGGCACGCCGTATGCCCGCGGCACAGCGCGGCGCGCGGCTTTAGATGCCCGCGCGAAGTGTGCCCTGCCGCCGCAACCCCCGGCAGATCGTTCCTCGCCACCACTCGGTCCAGAACGCGCGCAACCGCGACAACGGTGGCACGCTGTCGCCGTGGTCGATGAGATTCGGCTCTGTACGGACGCGGTCAGACCGCTCGCATCAGCGGCCTACCGGCTGTCATGGACAGTATGGCTGCCGCATGGCTCCCGGCCCGGTCGAACATCTGCCGCGGCAGTCCGCGAGGCCATACGTTCCCGTTTCGTTGACGCGCGGCCCTTCTGCCACTCCCCTCGCGCAAGGCTGTGTCCTGCTCACGGCGGACGTGTTCAGGACGGCAGCGTCCGTCCGCCGAGCGACGCACGTCGCCAGGTGGGAGTGCGGTCCTTGTAAACCAGGGCGGCCCGGACGCCCTCCAGAAAGTCCGGCGTGCGGATGGTCGTGCGCGTGAAGGCGAGTCCGGCGGGAGCGGCTCGACGAGCGTACCGGCGGCCACGGCGGGGCTGCGGCACCGCCTTCACCCCCCGCCCTGGGACGCGTTCGCCGCCGGTACCCCAGGCTCAGGTCGAACTCATCACCGCGACACGGCAGCTCGCCCTGCGCCCGTCCGGTTTCGATCCTGCTCTCTCATCGGCGTTCCCTCCAGCAGCCGCCTTGTGACCGAGCACCTCACCGACTACACGACCTCGCACTGGATCAGAGCGGACCACGTCTCACCCCCGGCCTCCAGGGCCCGGGGTGATTGCGCCGTTGGACGTCACCGGTCGAGATGGGGCCCATCTCCGATGCCCTGAAGGGCTTCCTCGCATCCATGAGGCTGATATCACCGCATCTGAGTTTACTTTTCTATACTCAGCCAGTAGCGTCATGACCGGTACATCGACCCGGCTGCCGCAGGAGAACCCGGCACGGCACCCGCCCGAGAAGGAGCACCATCATGGGAGTAAGCCCAGAGGCACACGAGTTCGCGGAGTTCCTCGCGAGTGTGAGCGCGAAGTCGTCGACACCGGGCCTGGACCTGGCCGTCATCCGTGACATCGTCGACTCGAACCACAAGGCGTCGAGCGAGCCGGAAGGCGTCACCTACGCGGAAGTCGACGCGGGCGGCGTCCCCGCCCTGTGGGCCATCCCCGAGGGTGCCGATCCCGACCGCGCGCTGCTGCACTTCCACTTCGGCGGATCCGTCACCGCCTCCATGCACTCCGACCGCAAGGCCGCGGGTCACATCGCGAAGGCGGCCGGCGCCCGCTCGCTGGTCGTGGACTTCCGCCTGGCACCCGAACACCTCTACCCCGCGCAGCTCGACGACGCCGAGACCGCCTACCGGTGGCTGCTCTCGCAGGGCTACGAGCCGCAGAACATCGGCAGCACCGGCCACTCGATCGGCGGCACCCTGGCGGTGATGCTGCCGCTGCGCCTGCTCGCCAAGGGCGAGGCCACGCCCGGCGCGATCGTCAGCGTCTCCCCCTGGACCGACCTCACGCTCCAGAACCCGGCAGTGGACGCCAACGAGACGAACGACAAGATGCTCAGCCGGGGCACGCTGGAGCTCTTCCGGGGCGCCTGGCTGCAGGACCCCGCCGTGGACTTCACATCCCCCGAGATCAGCCTCGTGAACGCCGACCTGACCGGCCTGCCGCCCACGCTCGTCTACTACGGCGAGTACGAGACCCTCGCCGACGACGGTGCGCAGCTCGGCCGCCGCCTCGCGGACTTCAAGGTCACCACCGAGACCCACGCGATGCCCGAAGGGCAGCATTCGTTCGTCCTGGGCGCGGGCCGCGTACCCGAGGTGGACCAGGCCATCGGGCAGATGGGCCAGTGGCTCCGCAAGCACCTCGGCGCGTGAGCGAAAGCCGCGCCTGACGTCAGGTCTGCCCGCCAGGCCGCCGCACCACCGCGATGCCGGTGACCGGTCCACCGGTCAGCGGCATCCTGCTCGACCACGCCGGGCGCCATGCGGTACGTGTGTCCGACACCGTTCCGCACGCAACCACACCACCGTCCCGATGCCACAAAGGAGTGCGCGATGGGAACGTACGAGGATGTCTTCCGCGCCAGTACCGAGGACCCGGAGAGCTTCTGGCTGAAGGCGGCGGAAGGCATCGACTGGGATGTCGCTCCGCACCGCGCCCTGGACTCCTCGGGCGCGCCCTTCTACCGCTGGTTTCCCGACGGACGACTCAACGTCTGTTTCAACGCACTCGACCGGCACGTCGAAGCCGGCCGCGGCGAACAGCCCGCGCTCGTCTACGACTCCCCCGTGACCGACATCCGGCGCACCTACACCTACGCGCAGTTGAGGAACGAGGTGGCGGCCTTCGCCGGAGCTCTGGCGGGGCTCGGCGTGGGGCACGGCGACCGAGTGGTGATCTACATGCCGATGGTCCCCGAGGCTGTCGTCGCGATGCTGGCCTGTGCACGGATCGGCGCAGTGCACTCGGTCGTCTTCGGCGGGTTCACCCCGCGCGAACTCGCCCTGCGCATCGACGACGCGGCCCCCAAGGTCGTGGTCTCCGCCTCCTGCGGCATCGAGGGCAAGCGGGTCATCGCGTACAAGCCCCTTCTCGACCAGGCGATCGAACTCGCGGCCCACAAGCCCGACAAGAGCGTGCTCCTGCAACGCCCGCAGGAGCGGGCCGAGTTGGGGCCCGACGATCTCGACTGGGCCGACGTGGTCGCGGCCGCAACGCCGGCCGACTGCCTTCCCGTCGCCGCCACCGATCCCCTCTACATCCTCTACACGTCCGGAACGACCGGAAAACCCAAGGGAGTCGTGCGTGACTGCGGCGGCTACGCGGTCGCGCTCCAGTGGTCGATGGGCGCTGTCTACGATGTGGGCCCCGGCGAGACCATGTTCACCGGCTCCGACGTCGGCTGGGTCGTCGGGCACTCCTACATCGTCTACGGTCCCCTGCTGGCCGGAGCCACCACGGTCCTCTACGAGGGCAAGCCGGTCGGCACCCCCGACGCGGGCCAGTTCTGGCGCGTCGCCGCCGACCACCGGGTGAAGACCATGTTCACGGCGCCCACCGCATTCCGGGCCATCCGCAAGGAGGACCCGAAGGGAACGCTCACTGCGGATCACGACCTGAGCGGCCTGCGCCACCTGTTCCTCGCCGGCGAGCGCCTCGACCCCGAGACCTACCACTGGGCGAGCACCCTCCTGGGCATCCCGGTGATCGACCACTGGTGGCAGACCGAGACCGGCTGGCCCATCGTCGCCAACCCGGTCGGCATCGAAGCCGCTCCCCTCAAGCCCGGGTCCCCCACCCGCCCGCTGCCGGGATGGGACGTCCGCGTCCTCGATGCCTCGGGCGAGCCGGTACCGGCGGGCGTCGACGGCGCGATCGTGGTGAAGCTCCCCCTGCCGCCCGGCGCGCTCCCCACCCTCTGGAACGACGACGACCGCTTCGTCGCCTCCTACCTCTCCGCCCACGACGGCTACTACCTCACCGGCGACAGCGGCCACCTCGACGACGACGGCTACGTCTTCGTCATGGGCCGCACCGACGACGTCATCAACGTCGCCGGACACCGGCTGTCCACCGGCAGCATGGAAGAGGCCCTGGCCGCCCACCCCGACGTCGCCGAATGCGCCGTCATCGGCGTCGCCGACGAACTCAAGGGACAGATCCCGCGCGGCTTCGTCGTCCTCAAGACAGGCAGCGACCGAGAACCGGGCGAGGTCGAGGCCGAACTCGTCCAGCTCGTACGGACACGCATCGGCGCCGTCGCCTCCCTCAAGGACGTCACGGTCGTGGCCGCTCTGCCAAAGACCCGCTCGGGCAAGATCCTGCGCAAGACCATGCGCGGCATCGCCGACGGCCACGACGAGCCCATCCCCTCCACCGTCGACGACCCCGGCGTCATCGAAACCCTGCGCCCGGTTCTCCGCCGCGCCGATCGCACGCCGTGAACGGCTGCCCCAGGACCTGAGCCACGGGGAGCACGTTCCACACCGACGGACCTCGGTGCCGATCACCTCGCACGCGCTGGCCAGTTTGACGACTCTGGCTGACAACCGTGCCGATCGCCCGCACCGTGCCCGTGTCCACGGTGATCCGCCGCAGGAACTTCACCGTCAAGTCCAGCGAGGTGTACGCCACGCGATGGCGGGCCCCGGCGTGTGGGACCGCACGGCCAACGAGACCGGGTGGACCGCGTTGCTCGGCGAGCGGCGCGGCGGCCCGGACGTCTCCCCGTACGCCGCCCCGGCCCGCGCGGAGGATCTGTCCGGGCTGCCCCCGGCCTTCCTCGACGTCGGCTCGGCCGAGACGTTCCGCGACGAGGTCGTCACCTACGCCACCCGCCTGTGGCAGGCCGGCGGAGTCGCCGAGCTCCACGTATGGCCCGGCGGCTTCCACGGCTTTGACTCGTCCCCCAGGCAACCCTCTCCCAGGCCTGCCAGACGGCCCAGATGGAGTGGCTGCGCCGACTGCTCGCGGAGTAACGGGGGCAGGCTGGAGCCCGAGGGGCACGCGGCCGACGGACTCGACGGTGCGGAGTGCCGACCCGGCTCGGCCGACTGCCGCTGTTGGTTGCTGGAATGACCGGTCGCGCTCGCCCGTGTTCGTTGCCGGTCGAGTCACCCCTACCCGCGGCTGTCATGGCAGGGATGACGTCTTGGCGTTGCGGCAGCGTGAACAGGTGGTCCGAGGGTCAGGATCCGGTGCCGTAGCGGCTGAGCATGAGGGCGACGGCTTCGTCCACGATCGCGGCGTCGGTGGGGTTGGGCGGGACGAAGTCGGTCCGTACGAGTTGGGGCCACAGGAACTGGCTGCAGATCATGCCGAGGAACTGTTCGGCGACTTCGGCCGCCGACTGTGGCTGTCCGTCGGCCGAACGGAAGTCGAGTGTGCCGGCCTGTGCCTCGGCGTCCAGGTAGTCGCGGAGCCGGTCGACGAAGGGTCCGCGGTCGATGGCGAAGCCGGTGCCGACGATGTCGGCCGATTTGTGCGGGGCCGCCCTGGTTGGGAAGACCACCATCTCCCGATCCTCACCGACGGCCGCGACATGGCATTCGAGTTGCGCACGCCTTGCGCACCGGCGGCACGGATCGTCGCTGCGCGAGCGGGGTGAGGCCCGCCCCGCCTCGAAACCGAGCGGGATCAGGCAGCGTCGACGAATATGTCGAGCGCGAGATCACCCTCGAATCCGGCAGGGCTGTAGACGGACAGGTCGGTGACGCCTTCGTCGAGCAGGACCTCGTCGTCGATGAACAGGTTGGCGGTGCACTTGCGCGCGTCACGCGTGAGGACGGCGTACGCGGCGTCAGCCATGATCTGCGGACTACGGGCTTGTCCGGCGCCGCCGACCACGTTGCGTACGGCGGCGGTGTCGATCAGGGTTCGCGGCCACAGCGAGTTGGCAGCGATGCCGTCGACGGCGAGTTCCTCGGCGAGCCCGATGGTGCACAGACTCATCCCGTACTTCGAGAGCGTGTAACCGAGATGCTTGCCCACCCAGTGCGGCGCGAGGTTCAACGGCGGCGAGAGCGTGAGGATGTGCGGGTTGTCCGCCGCGCGCAGGTGTGGGATCGCGGCCTTGCTCAGCAGGAACGTGCCTCGCGTGTTGATGTCCTGCATCAGGTCGTACCGCTTCATCTCCAGCTGCTCCACCGACGACAGGTCGATCGCGCTGGCGTTGTTGACCACGATGTCGATGCCGCCGAAGGCACTGACCGCAGCGTTGACGGCAGTGCGTACGTCGTCCTCAT
This sequence comes from Streptomyces bobili, assembly GCF_002154575.1. Classification (GTDB taxonomy): domain Bacteria; phylum Actinomycetota; class Actinomycetes; order Streptomycetales; family Streptomycetaceae; genus Streptomyces; species Streptomyces bobili. The sequence continues at coordinate 9,858 of NZ_MUBA01000119.1, read as the reverse complement.
TGCGGACGTCACCGACGACGGCCAGCCCCTTGCCCCCCGTGCGCTCGATCTCCTCGACCGCGGTGTGGACCGTGCCTTCGAGCTTCGGGTGCGGTACGGCGGTCTTGGCAAGCATCACCACGTTCGCACCGTCGCGGGCCGCGCGCAGGGCGATGGCGAGTCCGATGCCGCGGCTGCCTCCCGACATCAGGACGGTCTTGCCGGCCAGCGTTCGTGTCATGGTCGAACCTCCACAATCGATTGATTAACTAATCATACGCGATGCGAATGATATGGTCCACGCATGACTTCCCCTCCCGTACGCCAGAGCGACCGGCTCTACCACGAGCTCCTCGCCCCCGAAGAGACCCAGTCCGTACGCGCCGCCGTGCGCCGGATCGCGGAACAAGAAGTGGCTCCGCGCGCCGCGGCGATAGCGAACGGTGACGAGCGCACGGACGGCTTCCCGCGGCAGGTGTTCGACGCGCTCGCGTCGGTGGGGGTCTTCCGGATCCCCTTCCCCGGCGAGGTCGGCGGCGACGGTCTGACCCACCCGGCGACCGCCACCGCCGCGGCGATCGAGGAACTGGCCTACTACTCCAGCAGCGTCGCGGCCGTCTTCGACGTGCACTGCATCCTGGCGGGCAACGCCCTGCGGCAGGGCACCGAGGAGCAGCAGCAGCGCTGGCTGCCCAAGGTCGCGGAGGGCTCGGTGGTCGGCGCGTTCGCCACCACCGAGCCGGACGCCTCCAGCGACCTGTCTCCGCAGGCCGTCCGGACCGAGGCCGTACGCACCGAGACCGGGTGGGTGCTGAACGGCCACAAGCGGTGGATCTCGAACTCACCCGTGGCCGCCTTCGTGGTGGTTCTCGCCCGCACCGGTGAGCGGCTGAGCATGTTCATCGTCGACACAACGCTTCCGGGCGTTCACGTCGGCCTCGCCGACCGCAAGATGGGCAACCGCGGCCAGCTCACCGCGGACATCCGCTTCACGGACGTACACCTGTCCGACGACGACCTCCTCGGCGGCACCGAGGGACACGGACTGCGCCACGCGCTGTCCACACTGACCTACGGCCGGATCGGCATCGCGGCCGCCGGGGTCGGCATGGCACAGGCCGCCTTCGACCACACCGTGGCCCACCTGTCGACGCGACACGCCTTCGGCAAGCCGGTCGCCGCCAACCAGCACTGGCAGTTCCTGCTCGCGGAGCGGGCCACCGAGATCGACAACGCCCGCACCCTCGTCACCAAGGCCGCCCTGCGCCTGGACGCCGGCAATCCGTCCCCGGAACCCGAGGCCGCGATGGCGAAGTACTACGCCACCAAGCTGTCGGTGGACATGGCACGCGACGCCGTCCAGGCTTTCGGAGGCCTCGGCTTCGCACGCGAACTGGGCGCCGACGGCAGCCCCGGCCCCGTCGAGGCGATCTACCGGGACAGCAAGATCGGCGAGATCTACGAGGGCACCAACGAGATCCAGAAGTGGGTCATCGCCCGGCAGATCTTCGGCCGGACCATCGTCGGCTGACGGCCCCGCGCATTCCCTGCCCCTCGAGCCCCGATTCAGCGCACCGAGATCGCTGCCCCGGTCCGGTCACCTCATGGGTCCGGCCGCCTCAGCCCTTCTCGTACGATGGAGCCAGACGATACGCAGGGCTAACCATAGGCGGGATAAACGATGTCCGAGGCTCCGCTGGTACCGGGGACCGTGGCCGAACACACCATCTGCCTGCTGGTCAAACTCGGACAGGTGGCATTCAGGATCGCCGAAGACGGCATCAGCGGAACCGGCCTGCGCGTGCGCCACTACAGCGTCCTGCAGGCCCTGGCCGACAACGGCGCCATGCCGCAACTGGCGCTCGGCTCGTTCCTGCGCATCGACCCGGCGACGATGGTGACGAGTCTGGACGACCTGGAGCGGGCCGGGTACGCCGAGCGGACACGCGATCCGCAGGACCGACGCCGGTACGCCGTCGACATCACCGACGCCGGGCGCAAGGTCCTGGCCGACCTCAACCGCACACTCGTCGGTCTCGACAGCGAAATCCTCGCCGACCTGGGCACCACTGAACGGCACTCGCTCCACGCCCTGCTGGGCGGCCTCGCCGGGAGTCCCGCTCTCACCGCCATGTTCGATGCCGTCCGCGAGCAGAGCGGCGCGAAAAGGGCTTAACAGCAGTAGGAGATCTCGACAGTCCGGGGCGATACGCCTCGGCTGTGACGGCCGGGCTGCATGGCCAGTCAGCCGCCCCGGTCCACTGATTCGAGGCCGCTCGCCTTCGCGGTCGTCGGCGGCTTCGAGGCAGTCTGCCTGCTTACAGGTCGTCACGACGGCGACGACCTCACAGGCTTCAGCGCCCCGTTGCCACGTCGTAGGCGCATGCAGCCGTCACCGACGGCCAGCCGCGTCGACTTCGCGTACTCCGGCCTCGGCGGCACCGCGCCTGTCCTGAGGGTGCCGAGGCCGAAGGCGGCGACCGGTCCGGGCGTAGGTAACCGAGCAGCAGCCAGGTGCGCGGTCTCTTGCGTTACATCAATAACGAAGTTATGTTGCCGCCATGAAACGTGACTTGCTGGGCAGAAGGCTGGTTGTCACCGGTGCGGCACGCGGTATCGGGGAGAAGGTGGCCCGCCTGGCCGCCGCCCGCGGGGCCCGGGTGACCGTGATCGGCCTCGAAGCGGATCGGTTGCGGGCTCTTGCCGACGAGCTGGGTCCTGCCGCTTCGTGGCGTGAGGCTGATGTGCGCGACGGGGCCGCTCTGCGATCGGCGCTCGACGAGGCCGCGGAGGTCATGGGCGGCATCGACCTCGTGGTCGCCAATGCCGGCGTCGTGGCGTACGGGACGGTGCGGCAGACGGACGAGGCGTCGTTCGAGCGGGTCCTGGACATCAACCTGAACGGTGTGTTCCGCACCCTCAAGTACGCGACGCCGCACCTGGAACGCAGCCGGGGCCACGTGCTGGTCGTGGCGTCCGCGCTGTCGTTCATGCCGCTGGCCGCGATGGCCTCCTACGGCGCGAGCAAGGCCGGGGCCGAGCTGCTCGCCCTGACCTACCGGCAGGAGGTGGCCCACCTCGGAGTCACGGTCGGCGTGGTGCACCCCTCCTGGATCGACACGGACCTCGTGCGAGGCGCCGAGGCGGACCTCCCCTCGTTCCAGGACCTGCGCGCGCGGCTTCCCTATCCGGGCAATGTCACCACGAGCTCCGACCGGGCGGCCGCCGCGATCGTCGACGGGCTCGTGCGCCGGCGCAGCCGCGTGTACGTCCCGCGTGCGGTCGCCGTGGCCAACTGGGCCAAGGCGGTGCTGAATTCACCGCTGGCCTGGCCCTGGGCGAGGCGCTTCGCGGCCCGGGCGGTGCCGTCCCTCGAACGGGAGGTCGCGGCGCTGGGGAGGCAGGACCAACTCACGCCTGGCACAGATGCCCCTGCCGCAAAGACCAGGGCGTCCTAGCCGCGCACGGGGCAGCGCCCAACCGCCCGGCTTCTCAGCGGCCTTGGACGATCGAGTCGTACAGGCGCGCGCCGGCCTCGTGGGAGGCTTCGGCCCGTTCCCGCTGGTCACCCAGCCCGACGGAGAAGTTCACACCCATCTGCAGGAGGACCTGCGCCACGGCGTCGTCGAACTCGACGAAGTGTTCAGCCAGTTCGAGGGTGATGTAACCGTGCACATAGCTCCACAGCTGGGCGGCGATGGCTTCGGGTTCCTGCCGCTCGACCCTGCCGGAGTGCACGAGCCGTTCGCATGCCGCGGTGACATGGGCGTGGGCTTCCCGAAAGGCCGGGGAATGCCCGCTCAGGCGAAGGTCCGCATCCGACAGGGGCCGGTAGGTCGCACGGGTGGACAGGCCGAACATCAGGTCGTAGAGGTGAGGGTTCTCGCGGGCCTGCCGACGGCAGGTCAGGGCCATGGCGAAGAGATCCGCGATCGGGTCCTCCGTCACCGGTACCCGGGTGAACGCTGCGCCGAGTTCCTTGAACCCGTGGTCGGCTACAGCGCTCATCAGTTCGGGGATCCCGCCGAAGTGGCTGTAGACCACCATCGTCGACAGTCCGCTCGCGGAGGCCACCGTGCGCGCCTTCACAGCCGACGGACCCTGCTCGGCCAGCAGGCCGATGGCCGCCTGCACGAGTCGTTCCGGTGCGTCTTCGAGCCTCGCCCGCCCTGCCATGTTCCGTACGCCTCCACCGTTGACACACCAGAAATAACTTGGTTATGTAATTCTTCGCGGCAATAGTACACATCGCATGTGACGTGCCGCCTCGGATACACGTGTCCGCCTTCGGACACGTCATCGCGCGCTGGTCCAGTCTCCTGCCGCCCGTGCGGGCACAGCGTGTTCGGGGCGAACCCGACCTCATCGCTGCGACACGCATCCGCGGCCGTCCTCACGCACTGTCCCACCCCACGAACTCAGCACGGGAGCAGAACCCATGCCGTACAAAGACAAGGGCCGTCTGACGGTCGAAGATCGCGGGGCCGTCCTGATCGTCCGGGTCGACGGCGGCCCGCACCAGGAGTTCGGCCTCGACATCGCCCGTCAGCTGGACAAGCTGGTGGCCCGGGCCGACGGTGATTCGAACATCCGTGCCGTCGTCTTCACCGGGGCGCATCCCGAGCGGTTCGTCAGCCATGCCGCGGTCCGGTGGCTGCAGGAGGAGGGCGCCGCGAGCCCCACGGTTGGCCGGCGCGGTGCCGCGGCCGTCGTACGCATGGCCAAGCGCGTGGACCGCTCCCGCCTCCTCGGGCCCGTGATGCGCAGGACCCCGATGCGCGGGGCCCTGCAGTTGGAACGTCTGCACACGACCTTCCTGCGGATGAACGCCAGCGGCGTGCTCTACGTCGCCGCCCTCAACGGTTCGGCTCTCGGCCTCGGTGCGGAGTTCGCCTGGGCGTGCGATCTGCGGGTCATGGCCGACGGGGACTTCTTCATCGGCCAGCCGGAGATCCTCCTCGGCATCATCCCGGGCGGTGGCGGCACCCAGCGGCTGACCCGCCTGATCGGCACCCACCGGTCCCTGGCCGCGATCCTCGAAGGCAAGCCGTTCACGCCCGCGGAAGCTCTCGCCAACGGGGCGGTGGACAAGGTCGTCGCGCAGGACAAGGTGGTCGCGCAGGCGGTCGAACTCGCCGAGCACTTCGGGAAGCGGTCGAAGGGGTCGGTCGCGGCCGCCAAGAGGTCGGTGTACTTCGGCGGCTCGATGTCACTGGAGGACGGCCTGCACGTCGAACGCGCCGAGTTCTTCACCCAGGTCATGTCGAAGGAAGGCCAGAGGCTGATGCTCGACTACCAGGCCACTACCGACGCCACCGGCGAACTCCCGCTCTACACACCGGGCACCTACGCCCGGGCCCTCGCGTCGGGCAGCGTGCCGGGCCGTCGCCCGACGGACGGGCGGTGAACCGACGATGACCACTCAGCAGTCCTTCACCCGTCACGACATCACGTTCCCTTCCGGCGACAGCACCTGCGCCGGCTGGCTCTACCTCCCCACGGGCGTCACGTCTCCGCCCGTCGTCATCCTCGGGCACGGCCTCGGCGCCGTCCGCGAGATGCGCCTGGACGCCTTCGCCGAGCGCTTCGCGCAGGCCGGCATCGCCGCGGTGGCCTTCACCTACCGGCACTTCGGCGACAGCGGCGGCCACCCTCGCCAACTCCTGTCGATCAAGCGTCAGCTCACCGACTGGGACGCCGCCATCGCCTATGTCAAGGCACGCACGGACCTCGACCGCACCCGCATCGCCGTATGGGGCAGCTCGTTCGGCGGCGGCCATGCCATCACCGTCGCCTCCCGCCACCCCGAACTGCGCGCGGCCGTGGCGCAGTGCCCCTTCACCGACGGCCTCGCCTCCGCGCTCGCGCTCGGCCCTGCCGCCTCGCTCAAGGTCCTCCCCGTGGTCGCCCGCGACCTGGCGGCCAGAGGCCGCGGAAAGCCGCCCGTGATGGTTCCCATCGCCGCCGCCCCCGGCACACCGGCCCTCATGAACGCCCCGGACGCCCTGCCCGGATACCAGGCGCTCCAGCCCGCGGGAACGACGTTCCGCAACGAGGTGGCGGCGAGGGTCATCCCGACCATCCTCGCCTACCGGCCCGGGCGCGCGGCCAAGAAGATCGCCATGCCGATCCTCTTCTGCGTCAGCGACACCGACTCCGTCACGCCTCCCGCCCAGACCCTCCGCTACGCGCGCACCGCACCCAAGGGAGAGATCAAGAGGTACGACGCCGGCCACTTCGACTTCTACACCGGCGAGACCTTCGAAGTACTGGTGCGCGACCAGATCGAGTTCCTCACCCGCCAGCTGAACCCGGCAGCCGCCGCGTCAGCTGCGTGACCGGATGGCATCACACCGAGACAGGTACGCCCTCGCCATGAATTTCGCATCTCTGCCCGACCGCCGCGCGGCCCTCGACCCTGATGGGGCCGCGGTCTCGGACGGCCGCCAGGCCCTCACCAACGTCCAGTTGCTGCGTCGCGTCCAGGCGGCGTCACGTCACCTCCAGGATCTCGGGGTCGGCCCCGGCGACGTCGTGGCCCTCAGGCTGACCAACCGCGTCGAGTTCGTGCTCCTGCTGTTCGCCGCCTGGCGGCTCGGCGCCACCATCACGCCGGTCAATCCGAGCATGACCGACGTCGAAGTGGCCCGACAGCTCACAGACTCCGGCGCACGCCTCCTGGTGAGCGAGGACGGTGAGACCGCCGTGGCGCACGGGACTGCCGTTCTCGCCGTCGGCGAACTGCGCGACGACGCAGCGGCGGAGCCGGATGAGGCCCCCCTTCCGGACCCGTCCGCCCTGGCCCTGCTCATCTACACCAGCGGCACGACCGGGGTTCCCAAAGGGGTGATGCTCGATCACGCCAACATCGATGCCATGGCGGACATGGGGCGTCGGGCGCTGGAGGTCGGGCCGGCCGACCGGTGCCTGCTGATCCTGCCGCTCTTCCACGTCAACGGCATCGTGGTCAGCACCCTCATCCCGTTGCTGGCGGGCGCGAGCGTCACCATCGCCGACCGGTTCCATCCCGAGACCTTCTTCGACGTCGTCGAGCGCGAGCGCCCCACCTTCTTCAGCGCCGTGCCGACGATCTACAGCATGCTCGCGGCGCTCCCGGAGCAGGTCCGCCCGGACACTTCGTCCCTGCGCTTCGGAGTCTGCGGCGCGGCACCCGCCTCCGCCGAGCTGCTGACCCGGTTCGAGGCCCGTTACGGGTTTCCGCTCGTCGAGGGGTACGGGCTGTCCGAGGGAACCTGCGCGTCCACCATCAATCCTGTTGCGGGCCCCCGACGCGCCGGAACCGTGGGACTCCCCTTCCCCGGCCAGGAGATCCGGATCGTCGACGCCGACGGCAGCGAGGTGCCGCCGGGCGTGGAGGGAGAGGTCGTCGTGCGGGGACCCAACGTCATGCGGGGCTATCTCGGCCGCCCGGAAGAAACAGCCAAAGTCCTCGTCGACGGCTGGCTGCGCACCGGCGACGTGGGCCGGCTCGACGCCGACGGATACCTGACCCTGGTCGGACGTTCGAAAGACATGATCATCCGGGGTGGGGAGAACATCTACCCCAAGGAGATCGAGGACGTCCTCGTCGGTGACCCATCGGTGCTCGAAGCCGCGGTGATCGGCGTCCCCGACGAGAAATGGGGAGAAGTCGTCGTCGCCTACGTCCAGCCCCGACCGGGTTCGACCGTCGATCCCTCGGCACTGCAGGAGCTCTGCGCGCGCAGCCTCACCGGCTTCAAACGCCCGACCGCGTTCTTCGTGGTGGAAGCCATCGCGAAGAACGCGGTCGGCAAGATCGACAAGGTCTCGCTGCGCGCTGCCCACACTGAGGTCTCTGCCCGGCCCTGACCTCCCTGGATGGCGCTGTGGGCCGTCTCCGGCGGCTGGCCCCCAGCTCCGTGCCAGGGACCGAGTGGCAGATCCGGGGCTCCCCGGAACTTCGCGAGCTTCGCCACGCGCCCGGCCTACCGGGGACATCCGCGGAGTTGCCCACATGGGTGGCTCAGGCCCTTGGCTATTGGGCGGCGACGGTGAGGGCCGTCGCCGCCCAGCGGCCCCGCACAGTCGCCGGGGGCTTCGCCAAGCCAGAAACACACATCGCGTATGGCGACCCGGACACCGGTCTGGTCATCGCCGGACCTGCGGGCAGCAACCCCGACCGGGCCGCCCGAGCCGCTCGCCCAGAGGCATCACGGCTCTGAGGCAGCCTCCTCGGCCCGGGCGTCAACGGCACTCCATGCTCACTGTCGTTCGAGGAACTCGAGCGCTGTCTCCACCTGCGCCGGTCAGCTGCGGTCCTTCGGCCTGAACGTGGATCACCAACTCCTCGATCAGCCGGGTCATCCACCGCTTTCACCGACTGCGGGACAGTTACCCAAAAGAGGTCTCTACCCGGATTCACAGGCAGCCCAGTCCGCTTTGAGAATCTCTGCTATCAAGTCATCTTGTTCCGAGGTGAGTTGACCGGCGTTCTTTTTGGAACGCGTCTTGCAGAGCCAGGGTCCGATCATGACGCGTTCTCCGTCGACCTCAACCCATTCCCGGGCACCTGGCGGGCGGTTCCAGTGCTCGACGAAGATCCGGAGGATCTGCGCGGTCTGCTCGAAGGAACGGCGGGGCCGCTTCGCCGCGGGAGGGCTCATCCGCCTCGCAGGGGGCAGGGCGGTGGCGTTCGGGGTCAGCCGCAGGCGGGCCAGGAGGTCGCGTTGCCCGGGGGCGAGCTGGTTCCAGGTGGAGAACTGGCGGTGCAGCCAGCTTCCCACCTTCACCTCGTCGATCACCGTGTCGCGGCGCAGCGTGGCGGGGCTGTGGCCGGCTTCGATGTGGCGTCGCAGGAGGTGGTATTTGCGGTGCCAGTCGGGGCCGTGCGGGAGGGTCCAGTGGGGGTCCAGGGCGGTGAGCTGGGCGTGTCGGTCGGGGTGGAGGCGGTGGTTGCGGGCGAGGGCCCGTTGGCTGACGAGGAACTGGCCGCCGGGCTGTTGGAGAGGGATGGCGAGGTGGCCGTGCTCGGTGTGGAAGGCGGTGACGGTGGTGAGGTGGCCCTGCCAGGTTGCTTCGTGGTCGTCCCAGATCATGCCGAGCGCGTCGAGTTCGGCGGTCCAGTCCTCGGTGAGGAGGCCTTGTCTGCGGGCGGTGCGCTGGCCGGCGATGAAGCTGCCGAGCCGGTAACCGTAGGCGTCCTCGTAGTCGATGGGGACGCGCAGGTGGTGGTGTTCGGCGTGGAAGCGGGTCGCGGCCGCCAGCCCTGCCCGGCGCGGGGCCGAGAGTGCTGCGTTGTCGGCGGGCCAGGCGATCAGGTCCATGGCCCGGGCGATGCTGTCGGGGTCGAGGGTGAAGTCGAAGCGGAAGCGGCGGGCGACGAGCGTGCGGGTGCCTTGCTCCAGGCGGTGTTTGGCGGTGGTGCGGGGGGCCCGGGCCGCGATGGTCTGGTCGTGGTGGCGCAGGGCCGCGGTGACGAGCCAGAGGGCTTCGTAGGGGGTGCCGAGGAGGTCGGTGGGGTCGGCGCCGTGGGGGATGTAGGCGGGGATGACGAGGCTGGCGGTCTTCGTGTCCTGGGTGGGAGGTTTACGCAGGGCGCGGCCGAGGGCTTGGACGATGCGGCGGACGCTGGCAGTGCGGTCGGCGAAGACGACGGCGTCGACGGCCGGCAGG
>NZ_MUBA01000119.1:0-189 GCF_002154575.1 Streptomyces bobili | reverse complement strand
GACCTGCTGGAAGTACACGATCACGTGGTGGAGGTCGTGTTCGGTCATCGCTTTGAGTACTGCCAGGTGCAGTGCGGTGGTGCGGCGTGCGGCCGGGCCGAAGCCGGAGTGCGCGTCGGGGGTGGTGAGTACGGTGCGCAGGTGGGCGTCGGTGATCGTGGGGACGACCAGTTGATAATCGGCGAGGAC
>NZ_MUBA01000118.1 GCF_002154575.1 Streptomyces bobili | reverse complement strand
GCCCACACCCACACCCCCGCCTCCGACCGCACCTCTGCTCCCGACCGCCTCCGCGTCGACGTCTGGTTCGACCCCGCCTGCCCGTTCGCCTGGATCACCTCCCGCTGGCTGCTGGAGGTCGAACGGCACCGCCCCGTCGACCTCCGGTTCCGGGTCATGAGCCTGTACCTGCACAACGAGGGCAACGAACTGCCCGACTGGTATCGCGCGTTGGTCGACAGGTCGATCGGCCCGGTCCGGGTCGCCGTCGCGGCGGCCCGGCAGCACGGCGACACCGTCCTGCGGGACTTCTACACGGCCTGCGGCACCCGCATCCACGTGCACAAGGCCGAGGACTTCGACGCCGTGATCGCCGACGCCCTCGCCGAACTAGGCCTCCCCGCCGACCTGTCCGACGCCGCGCACGACCCGTCGTACGACGACGAGGTCCGCCGCAGCCACGCGGCGGGGGCCGAGCCGGACTCCGGCGGGTACGTCGGCACCCCGACGATCCACGTGGACGGGACGGTGTGGTTCGGCCCCGTGCTGCGCGCGGTCCCACGCGGGGAGCGGGCCGCCGAACTCTTCGACGCCTTCCGTGTGCTGGCGGCCGACCCGGACTTCTTCGAACTGAAGCGGACACGGGTGGGCGCGCTGTCCGTCGTGTGAGGCACGGGCGGGGCGCCGGGTCGGATCGGGTCGGACCCTCAGGCGCTGACCGCCGCCGGCATCCGCGTGCGTGCCGCGTCGTACCGTTCCAGCAGCACTCGGGCCACTTCGGGGGACGGGCCCAGCACCTCCGCCAGGACGTCCGCCCGTGCCGCGCCCCGCGCTATGCGGTCGGGGAGGAAGCCGGGCGCCAGGACGTACGGGGCCACCGCCACCGTGGAACAGCCCAGCTCGCGCAGTTCGCGCACCGCGTCCTCGGTACGCGGAAGGGAAGCGGAGGCGAACGCGGGTCGCACGGCGCACCAACCGGTGTGCCACCACTCCCGCGCGATGTCTGCGATCACCGCGATCGCCTCCGGGTCCGTGGACCCCGCCGAGGCCAGCACGACCCCGGTCGAGGACTTGTCGGCGGGCGTCAACCCCGCCTCGTACAACCGCCGTTCGAGGGCGGAGAGCAGCAGCGGCGACGGGCCGAGCACCTCCGCCTGGCGGATCCGCAGCCTGGGCGGCGCGTCCCGCAGTACCGCCGGGATGTCCGCCTTGGCGTGGAACGCGCGTGTCAGCAGCAGCGGGAGCGCCACCACCTCGCGTACGCCCTCCGCCGCCAGCGACTCCAGCACCCCCTGCACGGAGGGGATGTTGAAATCGAGGAATCCGGTCTCCACGCGCAGTCCGGGCCGCATCGACCGCACCCGCCGCACGAGGGCGTGGACGGCTCCGGCGTGCCGCGGATCGCGGCTGCCGTGGGCGATGACGAGGAGAACCGGCTGATGGCGCACGAGGGTCAGCCCTTCACCAGCAGTCCGCGCCCGCGCAGCACCCGCCGCTCCAGCGGGCTGAAGATCAGCAGGTCGATGGCGATGCCGACGAACAGGATCAGGACGATCGCCTCGAACACCATCGCCATGGAGCTGGCGTTGCGGCCGTTCTCCAGCAGCGCCCCCAGCCCGACACCGAGGTCGGGGGAGGAGGCGATGATCTCCGCCGCCATCAGCGACCGCCAGGAGAAGGCCCAGCCCTGCTTCAGACCGCCCAGGTAACCGGGCAGCGAGGCCGGGAGCACGATGTGCCAGGCGCCCTTCAGACCCGTCGCGCCCATCGTGCGGCCCGCCCGCAGGAACAGCGGCGGCACCTGGTCGATGCCGGACACCAGGCCGTTGGCGATGGAGGGGACCGCGCCGAGCAGGATCACCGCGTACATCATCGAGTTGTTCAGGCCCAGCCAGATCACCGCCGGCGGCACCCACGCCACCGAGGGCAGTGACTGCAGACCGGACAGGATCGGGCCGATCGCCGCGCGCACGAACTTCACGCGGGCCACCAGCAGGCCCAGCGGGGTGCCGATGGCGAGCGCCAGCAGGAAGCCCAGCAGGCCGCGCGAGACACTGGTCCAGATGTACTCGAGGAGCCTGCCCTCCAGCCACGCGTCCTTGAACTCGTTGCCCACGTCGGACGGCGACGGCAGCTTCGCCGGGTCGTCGACGATATTGAAGGTGATCAGCGCCTGCCAGACCACCAGGACCACCGCTACCGCGACGATCGGCGGCAGGATCTTGTTGACGAAGGTCTGCCGGAAGGACGTACCGGCCGCCGCCGTGGTCTCCAGGGCGTCGAGACCCGCCTCCACCCCCGCGATGCCGCTGTCGCGGACCGGGGGCTTCGCCGTCGGGTCGGTGGTCTCAGTGCTGGCCATGACGGCGGATCTCCCCACGCAGGACTTCGGTGATCTCCAGGGACAGTTCCGCGACGGGAGCGTCCTCGATACGGCGCGGCTGCGGAATGCCGACCGTCCACTCGCGTGCGATCCGGCCCGGCCGGGAGGACAGCAGGACGACGCGCTGCGCGAGCCGCACGGCCTCGCGCACGTTGTGCGTGACGAACAGCACCGACAGGCCCGTCTCGGCCCAGATCCGGGTGAGTTCGTCGTGCAGCACGTCCCGGGTGATCGCGTCGAGCGCGGCGAACGGCTCGTCCATCAGCAACAGCCGGGCGTCCTGCGCCAGCGCGCGGGCCAGCGCCACCCGCTGCCGCATACCGCCGGAAAGCTCGTGCACACGCTTTCCGTACGATCCCTTCAGCCGGACGAGCTCGAGCAGCTCCTCCGCCCGGTCGTGCCGGTCGTTCTTGGGAACTCCCCCCAGTTTCAGGGCGAGTTCGATGTTCTTGCCCGCGGTCAGCCACGGGAACAGGGCGTGCTCCTGGAACATCAGAGCCGGCCGCCCGTCGGTGCCGATATGACCGGCGGTCGGGGCGTCGAGCCCCGCCACCAGGTTCAGCAGCGTCGACTTGCCGCAGCCCGAGGCCCCCAGGAGGGTGACGAACTCGCCCGGCGCGACATCGAGGGTGATGTCGTCGAGGACGAGCTGCTGCCCGGCGGGCCCGGCGAACGACTTCGATACGTGCTCGATACGCGCGGCGTACTCCACCGACTCGGTGCCGTCGGCGGCCTTGGCGAGGGTGGTTGCCATGGTCGTCACCTCCTGGGAACTCTCGTGGACGCGGGGTTACTTGACGCCGAGACCGGCGTCGTCGACGGTCGGCTCACCCGCGGCCTGAAGAACCTTGTTCAGGGGCGCGAGGTCGTAGATGCCGTCCAGCAACGGGTCCTCCAGCAGACCGGCCTTGACCGCGTGCTCGGCCTCGCTGTTGAGCGTGGCCGCGAGCGGGTCGTTGGTGAACTGGATCGACTTCCACGCCGGGTCCAGGATCTCCGCGGGCAGCTCCTTGCCGGAGTCCGCCTTCAGCTGAGCGTTCGCCGCGGCCTTCGCCTCGTCCGGGCTGGCGTTGATGTACTTGTTGATGTCGACCGACGCCTTGAGTACCGCCTCGACGGCCTTCGGGTGCTCCGTGAGGAACTTCTGCGACACGATGATGTTCGTGATCACGAACTTCTTGTCGGGCCACAGGTCGGACTCGTCGAGCAGCACCTTGGCGCCCTCGGCCACCAGCTTCGACGCGGTCGGCTCCGGCACCCAGGCGCCGTCGATGGAACCGGACTTGTAGGCGTCCGGGGTGACCTTGTTGTCGGTGCGGATGACCGACACGTCGCCCTTGCCGCTCTCCGCGTCGACCTTCCAGCCCTGCTCGGAGATCCAGTTCAGCAACGCCACGTCCTGCGTGTTGCCGAGCTGGGGCGTCGCGATCCGCTTGCCCTTGACGTCCTTCAGTGACTTGATCTTGGCCGGGTTCACCACCAGCTTCACGCCGCCGGACGCGGAACCGCCCACGATGCGCAGGTTCTTGCCGGCCGACTTGGTGTAGCCGTTGATGGCCGGCGAGGGGCCGATCCAGCCGATGTCGATCGAGCCGGAGTTGAGCGCCTCGATCTCGGACGGGCCGGCGTTGAAGACCTGGTAGGAGGCCTTGGTGGCGCCCAGAGCCTTCTGGAAGTACCCCTTGTTCACGCCGACGAGGGCGGTCCCGTGGGTCAGGTTGCCGAAGTAGCCGATCTTGACCGAGTCGAGTCCGTCGATCTTCTCCGCCCCGGCGGCGACCTTCTGGGCGGCCGGTTCGTCCTTGGACTCGGAGCCGTAACCGCAGGCGGCGAGGGTGAGAAGGGGAAGTGCGGCGACGGCGGCGAGTCCGCGGCGAAGAAGCGTTGAGCGAGTGGCAGGCACGGGAGGTGTTCCTCTCGTTGGCCCGGCGGTCACGGTCTCTCAGGTCGTGGCCGGGAGGTCGGCAGGTTTTCGTCTACAGCGGTGGGGGGTGCGGGCGCGCAGGCAGTGCGCGTACGTCAGCGCACACATCGCGCCACCCCGCCCTGCCCGCTGCCGAGGGCGCCGCTGCCGACGCGGCCGCCCTCCTTCGCGAACGTGGAGTAGTAGTCGGTGGAGTTCATGTCAGAAGTCCCACCCGTCGTCGTCGGACAGGTCCTTGACCGGCTCCGGCGAGGCGAACGACTCGCCGACCATGCCCGCGGTGAGCGTGGTGCCGTCGCTCGGGTCGATCAGGATGAACGAGCCCGTGCGGCGCGAGTCGGCGTAGGAGTCCACCGGCAGCGGCTCCGCGGCGCGGATCTTCACCCGGCCGATGTCGTTGGCGACGAGCTGTCCCGGATGCGGGTGCAGGGACAGGTCGTCGAGCGTGAGCCGGGACGGGATGTCCTTGACGATCGCCTTGACCGTGCGGGTGCCGTGCCGCAGCAGCACCCGGTGGCCGACCGTCAGGGGCGCGTCGGCGACATGGCAGACGGTCGCCTCGACGTCCTGCGTGGTCGGCGGGGCGTCCTTGCTGGGCACGATCAGGTCGCCGCGCGAGACGTCGATGTCGTCCTCCAGCAGGACGGTCACCGACTGCGTCGTCCAGGCCACGTCGACCGGCGTGCCGAGCAGGTCGATGCCCGCGATCTTCGTGGAGCGGCCGGACGGCAGCACCGTGACCTGCTCGCCCACCCGGAACGTGCCGGCGGCGATCTGACCCGCGTAACCGCGGTAGTCGGGGTGCTCGGCGGTCTGCGGCCGGATCACGTACTGCACGGGCAGCCGCGCGTGGCAGTGCGCCAGGTCGTGACTGACGGGAACCGTCTCCAGGTGTTCCAGGAAGGTCGGCCCGCCGTACCAGTCCATGTTCGCCGACGGGTCCACCACGTTGTCCCCGGCGAGCGCCGAGATCGGGATCGCGGTGACCTCGGGAACGCCCAGCTCGCTCGCGTACGCCGTGAACTCCTCGGCGATCGCCGCGAAGACGGTCTCCTCGTACTTCACGAGGTCCATCTTGTTGACGGCCAGCACGACGTGCGGGACTCGCAGCAGGGCCGCGATCGCCGCGTGCCGCCGGGTCTGTTCCACCACACCGTTACGGGCGTCGACCAGGATCACCGTCAGCTCGGCCGTGGAGGCACCCGTCACCATGTTGCGGGTGTACTGCACATGGCCCGGCGTGTCGGCCAGGATGAACCGGCGCCGGGGCGTGGCGAAGTAGCGGTAGGCGACGTCGATGGTGATGCCCTGCTCGCGTTCGGCGCGCAGGCCGTCGGTGAGCAGCGCGAGGTCGGGGCCTTCCTGGCCGCGGCCCGCCGAGGCGCGCTCCACGGCCTCCAGCTGGTCCGTGAGGATCGACTTGGAGTCGTGCAGCAGCCGTCCCACGAGCGTGGACTTGCCGTCGTCGACGGAGCCGGCGGTGGCGAACCGCAGCAGGGTGGTGGCCGAGAGTTCCTCGGTCGTGATGGTGCTCATGCTTAGAAGTACCCCTCGCGCTTGCGGTCTTCCATCGCGGCCTCGGACATCTTGTCGTCGGCTCGGGTGGCCCCGCGCTCGGTGAGCCGGGAGGCGGCGATCTCGGCGATGACCTGCTCCAGCGTCAGCGCGTCGGAGTCGACGGCGCCGGTGCAGGACATGTCCCCGACGGTGCGGTAGCGCACGAGCCGCTTCTGGACGGTCTCGCTCTCCTTGGCGCCGCCCCACTCACCGGGCGTCAGCCACATCCCGGCCCGCTGGAACACCTCCCGCTCGTGCGCGAAGTAGATCTCGGGCAGCTCGATGCCCTCACGGGCGATGTACTGCCAGACGTCCAGCTCGGTCCAGTTGGACAGCGGGAACACGCGGACGTGCTCACCGGGGGCGTGCCGGCCGTTGTACAGGTTCCACAGCTCGGGGCGCTGGCGGCGCGGGTCCCACTGGGAGAACTCGTCGCGCAGGGAGAACACCCGCTCCTTGGCGCGGGCCTTCTCCTCGTCGCGCCGGCCGCCGCCGAACACCGCGTCGAACCGCTCCGACTGGATCTTCTCCGTCAACGGCAGCGTCTGGAGCGGGTTGCGGGTCCCGTCCGGACGCTCCTTCAGCAGACCCCGGTCGATGTAGTCCTGCACGGAGGCGACATGCAGCCGCAGCCCGTGCCTGGCCACCGTACGGTCGCGGTACTCCAGGACCTCGGGGAAGTTGTGCCCCGTGTCCACGTGCAGCAGCGAGAACGGCACCGGCGCCGGCGCGAACGCCTTCAGCGCCAGATGCAGCATGACGATGGAGTCCTTGCCGCCGGAGAACAGGATCACCGGGTTCTCGAACTCGCCCGCCACCTCGCGGAAGATGTGCACCGCCTCCGACTCCAGGGAGTCCAGGTGGCTCAGGGCGTACGGGGAGTCCGTGCCCTCCTCGGTCCGTGCGACGGTCGTCACACCAGTCCCCTCTCGCTGAGCAGGGCGTACACCGACGCCGCGGACTCCTTGACGGTCTGGTTCTGGGACTCGATCCGCAGATCGGGCCGCTCGGGGATCTCGTAGGGGTCGTCGACCCCGGTGAGCCCGGTCAGCTCGCCCGCGGCCTGCTTGGCGTACAGGCCCTTCACGTCCCGCTCGCTGCACACGTCGACCGGCGTCGCCACATGCACCTCCAGGTACGCCGTCGCCCCTTCCTCGTGGCGCTTGCGCACCCCGTCGCGGCTGTCGGCGTACGGCGCGATCACCGGCACCAGCGTCTTCACCCCGTTACGGGCGAGGAGTTCGGCGAGGAAACCGATGCGCTGCACGTTGGTGTGCCGGTCCTCACGGCTGAAGCCGAGGCCCGCGGAGATGAACTCGCGGATCTCGTCGCCGTCGAGCACCTCGACGAGGTGGCCCTCCTCGCGCAGCCGGGCGGCCAGCTCGTACGCGATGGTGGTCTTGCCGGCGCTCGGCAGACCCGTGAGCCAGACGGTGGCTCCGGTCGTCACGTGGTTCTCCAAATCGGTAGGAAGCGCGGTCATGGGAGTCAGCCGTGCAGTCCGCACTCGGTCTTCGCGCGGCCCGCCCAGCGGCCGGCGCGCGCGTCCTCGCCCTCCAGGACCCGGCGGGTGCAGGGGGCGCAGCCGACGGAGGCGTAGCCGTCCGTCAGCAGGGGGTTGGTCAGTACGCCGTGCTCGGTGACGTAGGCGTCCACGTCGTCCTGGGTCCAGCGGGCGATCGGGGAGACCTTGACCTTCTGCCGCTTCTCGTCCCAGCCGACGACCGGGGTGTTCGCCCGGGTGGGGGACTCGTCGCGGCGCAGCCCGGTCGCCCAGGCGCGGTAGGCCTTCAGGCCCTCTTCCAGGGGCTGCACCTTGCGGAGCTTGCAGCACAGGTCGGGGTCGCGGTCGTGCAGCTCGGGGCCGTACTCGGCGTCCTGCTCGGCGACCGTCCGCCGCGGCGTGAGGGTGATGACGTTGACGTCCATCACGGCCTCGACCGCGTCCCGGGTGCCGATGGTCTCGGGGAAGTGGTAACCGGTGTCGAGAAAGACCACGTCCACGCCCTTGAGCACGCGGGAGGCCAGATGCGCCACCACCGCGTCCTCCATGGACGAGGTCACGCAGAACTGCTTGCCGAAGGTGTCCACGGCCCACTGGAGGATCTCCAGCGCGGAGGCGTCCTCCAGGTCGCGGCCCGCCTGCTCGGCGAGCGCCTTCAACTCTTCGGCGGTGCGGGTTTCCTGAGCCGTCGTCATATCGGGTCCCCTCCGTTGTCGGCTCGCTGAACTCCCCGGGCGAGCAGTCCGAGGAACTTCAGCTGGAATGCGCGATTGCACGCCGCGCATTCCCAGGCGCCGTGACCCTCTTCGTTCGGACGAAGATCCTCGTCGCCGCAGTAGGGGCAGTAGAAGGGTGCGGCCCGCTCGCTCACGACAGGGCCTCCTCGTCGGCCCGCGCGGCCCAGACGGCGAACCGCTCGCCGTCCTCGCGCTCCGCCTCGAACCGCTTGAGCACCCGCTCGATGTAGTCCGGCAGTTCGTCCGAGGTGACCTTCAGGCCGCGGACCTTACGGCCGAAGCCGGCTTCGAGACCGAGCGCTCCGCCCAGGTGCACCTGGAAGCCCTCGACCTGCCGGCCCTGCTCGTCGAGGACCAGCTGGCCCTTGAGACCGATGTCCGCGACCTGGATACGGGCGCAGGCGTTCGGGCAGCCGTTGAT
Source organism: Streptomyces bobili (assembly GCF_002154575.1). Lineage (GTDB taxonomy): Bacteria > Actinomycetota > Actinomycetes > Streptomycetales > Streptomycetaceae > Streptomyces > Streptomyces bobili. The sequence goes on along the minus strand of NZ_MUBA01000118.1, from coordinate 8,441 downwards.
GTTGATGGTGATCGGCTCGTCGAACTCCGGGATGCGGCGCTCGAGTTCGTCGATCAGGGTGGAGCCGCGCTGCTTGGTCTCGACGATGGCGAGCTTGCAGTACTCGATGCCGGTGCAGGCCATCGTGCCGCGCCGGAACGGGGAGGGCTTGGCGGTCAGGTCCAGGGCCCCGAGGGCCTCGACCAGCGACTCGACCTGCGCCTCCTCGACGTCGAGGACGATCATCTTCTGCTCGACGGTGGTCCGGACCCGGCCCGAGCCGTGCGCCTCGGCCAGCTCCGCGATCTTCGTCAGGGTGGTGCCGTCCACGCGGCCTACGCGCGGTGCGAAACCGACGTAGTAACGGCCGTCGTTCTGGCGGTGCACGCCGACGTGGTCGCGCCAGCGCTCGACGGGCTGGGCGGGGGCGGGGCCGTCGACGAGCTTGCGCTGCAGGTACTCGTCCTCCAGCACCTGGCGGAACTTCTCCGGGCCCCAGTCGGCGACCAGGAACTTCAGGCGGGCGCGGGTGCGCAGCCGCCGGTAACCGTAGTCACGGAAGATCGAGATGACGCCCTCGTGGACGTCCGCGACCTCGTCCAGCGGGACCCAGGCGCCGAGCCGGACGCCGATCTTCGGGTTGGTGGACAGACCGCCGCCGACCCACACGTCGAAGCCGGGGCCGTGCTCGGGGTGGTCGACACCGACGAACGCGACGTCGTTGATCTCGTGCGCCACGTCCAGCAGCGGCGAGCCGGAGACCGCTGTCTTGAACTTGCGGGGCAGGTTGGAGAAGGCCGGGTTGCCGAGGATCCGGCGGTTGATCTCCTCGATGGCCGGGGTGCCGTCGATGATCTCGTCCTCGGCGATCCCGGCGACCGGCGAGCCGAGGACCACGCGGGGCGTGTCACCGCAGGCCTCGGTGGTGGACAGCCCGACCGCCTCCAGGCGGTTCCAGATCTCCGGGACGTCCTCGATGCGGATCCAGTGGTACTGCACGTTCTGCCGGTCGGTGATGTCCGCTGTGCCGCGCGCGAACTCCTGCGAGATCTCACCGATCACCCGCAGCTGCCGCGTGGTGAGCCGGCCGCCGTCGATCCGCACCCGCAGCATGAAGAACTCGTCGTCCAGCTCCTCCGGCTCCAGGATCGCGGTCTTGCCGCCGTCGATCCCGGGCTTGCGCTGGGTGTACAGGCCCCACCAGCGCATCCGGCCGCGCAGATCGTTCGGGTCGATCGAGTCGAAACCGCGCTTGGAGTAGATCGTCTCAATGCGTGTCCGCACATTGAGACCGTCGTCGTCCTTCTTGAACTGCTCGTTGCCGTTGAGCGGGGTGAAGTGCCCCGCGGCCCACTGACCCTCGCCGCGGTGACGGCTCACCTTGCGGCGGGGCGCTGAGGCGGCAGGGTTCTCGGGGGTGGCGGCCATGGTGAATACGTCCTTCGGGACAGCGACGGGAAGGGGTCGGCGCGTGGCGCCGTCCATGAGGGGCGGTGGGCGGGTCACGGGCGGGCGGCTCTGACCTGCGCGGCAAGACGCGCGGAGGCATACGTGCGCGTCGTTGCGCGGGGGGAGGTTGGAAGAGCTGCCGGCGGTGCTTCGGCTCGTCAGCTCGCCGGACAGATGGCGCTGGACATGCGGCCGAGGTCGACGTGCCGCCGACTCACCAAGGCAATTCCAGTTCCGGACATGACGGAAGCGTGTCACGGCGATCTGGACACAGTCCAGCTTCGTCCGTCATGTGGACACCCTTGTCCCGGTGTGTGAGACGGTGGTGGTGTCGGTCACATGCGCCGCGCGATGTCTTGTCGACGCAGGTCAGACGAGGTATGCGCCCGGCCAGGGGCCCGGCGCGGCCACCTCGGCCTCCTCCTCGACCTTGGTGTCGAACAGCCTGAAGCCACGGCGCCGGTAGTTGTCCATCGCGTGCTCGCCGTCCAGGCTGCAGGTGTGCAGCCACACCCGCTTCGTCTGGGGCAGGCCCGGCCAGCGGTCCGCGAGGTCCCAGGCGCGCGCGGCGCCGTACGACAGGAGGTGGCCGCCGATCCGTCGGCCGCGGAAGGCCGGGAGCAGACCGAAGTACACGATCTCGACGACTCCGTCGTCCTGCGGCTCCAGCTCCACGTACCCCGCGGGCGTGCCCCGGTCGTACGCCACCCAGGTCTCCACTCCCGGCCGGGCCAGCTGCTCCTGCCACCGCGCGTACGTCCAGCTCAGCCGGTCGACCCAGCGGATGTCCCCGCCGACGGACGCGTACAGGAAACGGCTGAACTCGGGGGAGGGCACCTCGGAGCGCACGACGCGCACGTCGCCCTCGGGTGCGGCGGCCGGCCGGAGATCGCCCGGCGCGGTCTGCTCCAGGGACCAGGTGGTCACGGGGATGTCGGTCATGCCCGTCAGGGAATCATCTACTTCGCCGATCTGTCGATCGAGGCCAGCGGCAGCGCGAACAGCACACGGCCCGACTGCGTCCAGACATCACCGGTCTGCGCCCAGTAGGAGAGGGACTCGGTCCGAGGGCTCCAGCAGGCGCGGCTGTCGTCGGCACCGCAGCGCACGCCCCGGGCGCCGTCCGCGTCCTGCCGCCACAGCGTCCCGTGCCCGTCCCCGGCGCCACCGCCCCGGCTCACGTACCAGCCGCCCTCGTACGACAGCACGCCGCGCACCCCGGTCGCCTTCGTCCGGTAGGCCTCCGTCGCGCCGACCCGGCCCGCGGAGTCACCGGCGAGGAACCCGGCCCGGCCGGGGGCGGTGTCGAAGGCGTACCGCCACAGGCGGGCGCCCCGGTCGCCGTCGTCGAGCGTCCACTCCCCGGCGACGAGGGAGTCCGGTGCGGTGCTGCGGTCCAGGGACACGGTGGCGGGGCGCGGGGCTCCCTCGTCGCCGCTCAGCCGGTAGGAGGCCACGGCCGGAAGGACGTACGGCGCGCCGTGCGCCGACCATCCGCCGGGCACCCGGCCGACCGCCTCACCGGCGACCGTGGCCCGGTGGATGCGGTTGACGTCGTACACATACAGCGCGGCCCGGTCCCCGTCGTCGGCGGTGACCAGCAGCTTGTCCTGGTACCAGGCCATGCCGGAGACCTGGGAGACCAGGCCCCGGTAGTCGCGTCCCCCGTCGACGGGGACCGCGAGCAGGGCCCAGACATAGGGGAGGCGGCCGAGGTTGTCCGCGTCCACGAGCGCGACCCGGGCCAGACCCCGGTCGGCGACCGGACCGGAACCGCGGGACCAGCCGGAGACGATCACCCGGTGGGCGCCCCACAGGCCGTCGTCGTCCGCGTCACCGGAGGTGGTGACCGCGCCCGGCTCCCAGCCCTCGGTGTCGTCGGTGTTCCAGCAGTAGGCGCGGGTGGCCGTCGGGGACACGGGCAGCGCCTCGCGCTCGTCCCGGCTGCAGCCTGCGGCGTCGCGCAGCGAACGGCCGGCGCCGCTCAGCGCCTCGCCGACCCCGACCGACGGACCCATCTCCGCGGCGAGCCGGTCCAGAGAAGCCGGCGGTACCGCTTCCTCCGTCAGCCGCAGCGCGGCCGTGGAAGCGGACGACGTCAGCGGTTTCAGGGCACCTGGACCGTCGGCGACCGTGGCCTGGGAAGCGCTGATCATGGTGGCGGCCGCGGTGAGCGCGAGCGCGGTTCCCGCCAGGAAACCGCGTACCGCCCTGCCCCGCCTGCGTCGGCGATGTCGGCCACGCTGCTTCATTCGTCCTCCCGAGGCGGGCCAACTGCGCCTGTTGATCCTTGCGTTGACCGAGGAGCAGGTGGGGTGACCCGTAGAGGGATGCTACGGCAGTCGGCCACCGCAGGGGGCGAAGACCTCGCATATGTACGGAAGATGCTGTGACGTAAGTCGACTTACGGTACGAAAGCCTTGATCACGGGCACGCGGAAACGTTGCCGGTTCCGGTCACCGGCGCGGCGGGCCCGGGATCCGGGCGCCCGTCACCGCGGGCGCCGTCGAGTGGGGGAGGAGGTCCCTGGGATCGTCCGGGAGGAGCACCTCCACCTCCGCCTGCTCGCAGAAACGATACGGCCGGTGTTCCAGAAGGCTCCCGAGATACCGCCGGACCCGCGACATCTCGGCCCGTACCGTCACTCTGCGCGCAGGGTCCCCGAACACGTCCTCGGCCAGCCCCGAGGCGCTGCGCCCGGCCCGGTGCACCGCCAGCACGTACAGCAACTCCGCGTGCCGGGGGCTGAGTCCGTGCGACCATCTGCCCGCGCCGCCGGTCACCGCCACCGACCACCGGCGCGGCCGGGTCAGATCCAGCACGACCCTGGTCACGCCCGGCGCCTCCGGCTCCACCGTCCCGTCGCACGAGCGCACCAGCCAGCCGTCCGCCAGCGGTTCCAGCGTGCACAGCCCCAGCACCGGCAGCCGGTGACGCCCCGCCGAGGGCGGCCGGGGCAGCGCGATCCGGTTCGTGTACGGCATCCCGGTCACCGCCGCCGTCCACCCGTCCCCGTCCACCACCACCGCCCGCCCGCCGATCCTGGCCAGTACCGGAGCCGCCACCGCCCGCAGCCGCTCCAGCGCGCCCAGATGCCGCTCGCGCAGCGTCGCCTCGGCCAGTTTCGCCACCGAGTCGACCCAGGCGAGAGTCGCCGGATGCATCGTGTCCAGCGGGCCGCTCACATCGACCACCCCGAGCAGACGTCCGCTCCGCGGGTCCGTGATCGGGGCCCCGGCGCAGGTCCAGGCGGTCTGCGCGCGCACGAAGTGCTCGGCCGCGAACACCTGCACCGGCCGCCGTACCACCGCCGGGGTGCCCACCCCGTTGGTGCCGACCACGTCCTCCCGCCAGTCCGCGCCCAGTTCAAAACCGATTCCGTCCGCTTTGCGCAGCACCGTCGGACAGCCCTCCCGCCACAGCACCCGGCCGTCCTCGTCGGCGACGACCATGATGTGCCGGGCGACGTCCGCGACCGAGAGCAGGCCCTCGCGCAGTACCGGCAGCACGTCCCGCAGCGGTGACTCCTCCCGGCGCCGCCGCACCTCGTCGGGGCTGAGCAACCTGGCCCGGTAACCGTTATCCGGATCGACACCGCTGCGCAGCGTCCGCTCCCAGGACTGCTCGATGACCGGCCGGTGCGCGTGCCCCGCCCGTCGGCCGGCGAGCTTGGCGTCACGCACCTCGCTGAGCATCCGGGCCGCCCGCGCGGCGTCGACGGCGGCGAGTTGCGGCACGTTCAACGGCGACTTGGCCACGGGACCTCCCGATGAGCAGACGGACGTAAGGACCGGATGTCAAGCGGCTACGCCGACTGTTTCCGGTCTTGCCGGGGGTCCCATACTGCCGTCCACCGGTGACGGAGGGGCACACTCCGGTCACCCGGTCTCTCACGTTGCAACCCCCTGCAACCCTGGTCAACATCCACGAGCTGTCCGAAACTTGTAGCACGCCGTCCCGAGCGGCGTTTCTGGCCTCGCAGGGCCATTGCCGCGGGGGTGGTGCCGTGTCGGCGCGGCACCACCCCCGCTCCTGCCTTCCCCCAGGTCACACCAGGGGCCGGGCCCGCTCCACGAGCGCCCGCAGATCCAGGGTGTGGGGCAGCGTGCCGAAGGCGCCGCCGCCGTCGCCGCCCAGCCGCGTGGCGCAGAACGCGTCGGCCACCTCCGGCGGCGCGAACCGTACGAGCAGCGACCCCTGCAACACCAGCGCGAACCGCTCCGCGATCCGCCGCGCCCGCGCCTGGGCACCGTCCAGATCGGCCAGCTCGGTCAGCAGGTCCTTGATCGCCGCGTCCAGCCGGTGATCCGCACCGCGCGCCCGTCCCACCTCCTGGAGAAACGCGTTCAGTGCCTGCGGCTCCCGCCGCAACGCCCGCAGCACGTCCAGCGCCTGGACGTTTCCCGCGCCCTCCCAGACCGAGTTCAACGGTGACTCGCGCACCAGCCGGGGCATCCCCGACTCCTCCACGTAGCCGTTGCCGCCCAGACACTCCGCCGCCTCCACCACCACCGGCGTACAGCGCTTGGTCACCCAGTACTTGGCGGCCGGCACCGCGATCCGCAGCAGCGCCCGCTCCTGCTCGCCGCCGTCGTCGCAGGCCGCCGCGAGCCGCAGGCCGAGAACCGTCGCCGCCTCCGACTCCAGCGCCAGATCGGCCAGCACATTGCGCATCAACGGCTGGTCGAGAAGTCTCCCGCCGAACGCCTCCCGGTACGCGCAGTGGTGCACCGCCTGCGCGACGGCCGCCCGCATCAGCCCCGCCGACCCCAGCACACAGTCGAGGCGGGTGGCCGCCACCATGTCGATGATGGTGCGCACCCCGCGCCCCTCCTCACCGACCCGGCGCGCCCACGTCCCGTCGAACTCCACCTCGGCCGAGGCGTTCGACCGGTTGCCCAGCTTCTCCTTGAGCCGCTGGAGGAGGAACCGGTTACGCGTGCCGTCCTCCAGCACCCGCGGCACCAGGAAGCAGGTCAGCCCCTCCGGGGCCTGCGCCAGTACCAGGAAACCGTCCGACATCGGCGCCGAACAGAACCACTTGTGCCCCGTCAGCACATACGTCCCGGCCTCCGCCAGCGGCCGCGCGGACGTCGTGTTCGCCCGGACATCGCTTCCGCCCTGTTTCTCCGTCATCCCCATCCCGAACAGCGCCCCCGCCTTCTGCCCGGCGGGCCGCAACTCCCGTTCGTAGATCGTGGACGTCAGCCTCGGCACCCACTCGGCGGCCAGCTCCGGGTCCGTACGCAGCGCCGGCACGGCCGCGTGCGTCATCGACAGCGGACAACCGTTTCCCGCCTCGACCTGCGTCCACACCAGGAACCCCGCCGCCCGCCGCACGTGTCCGCCCGGCCTGGTCCAGGCCGCGGTCAGTCCCGCGCCGACCCCCTTGCCCAGCAACCGGTGCCACGCCGGATGGAAGTCGACCTCGTCGATCCGGTGCCCGTAACGGTCGTGCGTGCGCAGTCTGGGCGGATTCTCGTTCGCCTGCACCGCCCATTCCTGGAGCTGGGCCGACCCGGCGGCCCGGCCCAGCGCCGACAGCTCGCCGCGGGCCTCGTCGAGCAGTTCCGGATCGAGATGGCGCTCCACCGCGGCCACCAGGGCCTGGTCGGTGCCATAGACGTCGTGGCCGAGGAGGGGCGGGGGCTGATTGGTCACGGTGTGCGTACTGCCTGCCATACCGCGAACGTACCCGCGCGTACGCCGCGCATGGCCGGCGGAGCCCGGCAACGCGCCGCGCGGCATCCGCCGTGCGGGCCGCGCCGCGTGGTGTGCGCCCCGGTGTCCGCCCGACGGCGGCGGGCACGCGGTGACGGCCCACCACCGGAGGTGAGTGCAGCCCCGTACGGCGGATACCTTTAGGGCGTGCAGCCAGCAAGTCAGTCACCCGAGCAACCCGAGGCACCCACCGGGCGTCTTCATCGGGCGCGTGCCCTCTACCGGAACGTCTCCAAGCGCAGGACCGCCTGGCTGCTGGTCAAGGACACCGTCAACTCCTGCATCGAGTACCGCATCCTCGGCCTCGCCGCCGAGGCCGCCTTCTTCACGCTGCTGTCCGTACCGCCGCTGCTGCTCAGCCTCATCGGCCTGCTCGGATACGTCGACAGCTGGACCGGCACCGACACGATCAGCAGCCTGGAGTCCAACCTCCTCGACGCCTCCCGCACGGTTCTGTCCGAAAAGGGTGTCGCACAGATCGCCCAGCCGATCCTCGACGACGTGATGAAGGGCGGCCGCCCGGATGTCATCTCCATAGGCTTCCTGTTCGCCCTCTGGTCCGGTTCACGCGCGGTAAACGTTTTCATCGACACGATCACCGTCATGTACGGCCTCGACGGCGTGCGCGGAATCGTCAAGACCCGGCTGGTCGCGTTCATGCTGTTCGTCGCCGCGCTGCTGCTCGGCGCGGTCGCGCTGCCCCTGATGGTCGCCGGGCCCGACGCCGTCGTACGGATCGTGCCGTGGTCGGCGACCGTCGTGCAGGTCCTGTACTGGCCCGTCGTGATCGTCCTGTCGATCGCTTTCCTGACCACGCTCTACCACGTGTCCGTGCCCGTGCGCTCCCCCTGGATCGAGGACGTCCCCGGCGCGCTGGTCGCCCTCGCCATGTGGGTGCTCGGCAGCTTCCTGCTGCGCATCTACCTGGAGAACACCGTCGAGGGCGCCACCATCTACGGCTCCCTAGCCGCCGCCGTCGCGGTTTTGCTGTGGATCGGCGTGTCCGCCTTCGCCGTCCTCGTCGGCGCCGCCATGAACGCCGCCATCGACCGCGTCTGGCCGGCCGCCGCGACGGCCGCCGCCCGCGCCGCCAACGAGCGGCTGCGGCAGGAGGAAGCCGCCGAGTACGTCGCCCGCATGGCCGCCGCCCTTCGGCAAGGTCTTCGCGTGGGTGCGCAGGCGGCCCGTGACGTCCTCCGGGGGCAGGAACCGCGACCACCGTTCGGGGAACTCGGAGGGCATGTCGGGATCGTCGGGGTCCTCGTGGGGGTGGGCGGCGGCCATGCGGGCGA
>NZ_MUBA01000117.1 GCF_002154575.1 Streptomyces bobili | reverse complement strand
TCTTCACCCTGCACCTGCCCGCCCTCGCCCCCGCCCCGCCGCGGCCCGCGCCCGAAACGGACTGGCAACAGGACTCACAGGGCCAGCACAGGGCCGGCACATGGGCGGGACAGGGCACCTGACGAAAGTCGTGGTCATGCGAACCGACTCTTCTCCCGGCACCTTGCCGGCGCGGGAGCACCTCCCGGCCGACGCCGCCGGTACGCCTGTCCTGGACGTAGTGATCCCCGTCTACAACGAGGAGAAGGACCTCCAGCCCTGCGTCCGCAGACTTTACGACCACCTGACGCGGACCTTCCCGTACCCGTTCCGCATCACCATCGCGGACAACGCGTCGACGGACAGCACCCCGGATGTGGCGCGGCTGCTGGAGGCGCGGGTCCCGGAGGTGAGGTCCTTCCGGCTGGAGCAGAAGGGCCGCGGCCGGGCGCTGCGGACCGTCTGGTCGGCCTCGGAGGCCCCGATCCTCGCCTACATGGACGTCGATCTGTCCACCGACCTCAACGCGCTGCTGCCGCTGGTGGCGCCGCTGATCTCGGGCCACTCCGACCTGGCGATCGGCTCCCGGCTGGCCCGCAGCTCGCGGGTGGTGCGGGGGACCAAGCGGGAGTTCATCTCCCGCTCCTACAACCTGATCCTGCGCGGCTCGCTCCAGGCCCGCTTCTCGGACGCCCAGTGCGGCTTCAAGGCGATCCGCCGCGATGTGGCGCAACTTCTGCTCCCGCTGGTGGAAGACACCGGCTGGTTCTTCGACACTGAGATGCTGGTGCTCGCCGAACGAGCCGGTCTCCGTATCCACGAGGTGCCGGTCGACTGGGTCGACGACCCGGACTCCACGGTGCACATCGTGAGGACGGCGACCGACGACCTGAAAGGGGTATGGCGCGTGGGCCGGGCGCTGGCCACCGGTTCGCTTCCCCTGGACCGGCTGACCAGGCCGTTCGGCGACGATCCGCGCGACCGCGAGATCATGGACGTACCCAAGGGCCTGGCCCGTCAGCTCGTCGGTTTCTGTGTCGTCGGTGGCCTGTCCACCCTCTTCTACCTGCTGCTCTACAGCGGGTTCCGGCAGTTCTCCGGCTCCCAGACGGCCAACGCGCTCGCGCTGCTCGTCTCCGCGGTCGCCAACACGGCGGCCAACCGCCGGCTCACCTTCGGGGTGCGCGGCAGTGCCGGCGCCGTCCGCCACCAGGCGCAGGGCCTGGTCGTCTTCGGCATCGGCCTCGCGCTGACCAGCGGTTCGCTCCTCGCGCTCGACGCGGCGGCCTCCGACCCGGCGCACGCCACGGAACTGGCCGTCCTCATCGCCGCCAACCTCGCGGCGACGGTCCTGCGCTTCCTCCTCTTCCGCGCCTGGGTGTTCCCGGACCGGCGGGGCGACCAGGAGGCCGAGACCGCCCAGCACGTGGGCCGGCCCCCGACGGGGACCGCCGCCTCACCGGCGTACCCCGCGCCCGGTCCGCTGCCGCGGCGGCCCCACACCCCTTCCCCGCCCCGGAACGACAGCACCACGGCCCAGTTCCGCGCCGGTGAAGCCGCGGACGGCACCTGGAGGGACGCCACCATCCGGCTGCAGCCGGTGCGCCCCCACGACACCGACCAGGGGGACGTCCGATGACCACCCACCTCGACGACACGGCTCGGACGGCAGGCCCGGCCGGCCCGGCGGATACGGCCACCTGGAGCCCGCCGCAGGAACCGGACGCCGCCCCCGCCCCCGGTCCGGGCGAACCGAAGCGGCCCCTCGCCGCCAGAATCTGGCGCGGCCGGCCCGAGGACCCCCGCTGGGCCCGCCCGGCCTTCCTCGGACTGCTGCTCGCCACCTGCGTCCTGTACCTGTACAACCTGAGCGCCTCCGGCTACGCGAACTCCTTCTACTCCGCGGCCGTACAGGCAGGCAGCCAGAGCTGGAAGGCCTTCTTCTTCGGCTCGCTCGACTCGGCCAACGCGATCACCGTCGACAAGCCCCCTGCCGCGCTGTGGCCGATGGCGCTGTCCGTGAAGATCTTCGGCCTGAACTCGTGGGCGATCCTCGTCCCCGAGGTGCTGATGGGCGTCGGCTCGGTCGCCGCCGTGTACGCCTCCGTGCGCCGCCGTTTCAGCCCGGCGTCCGGCCTCATCGCGGGCGCGGTGCTGGCCCTCACCCCGGTCGCCGCGCTGATGTTCCGGTTCAACAACCCGGACGCCATGCTGGCCCTGCTGATGACCGTGGCCTGCTACCTGGTGGTCCGCGCGCTGGAGGACGGCCGCACGAAGTGGCTGGTGTGGGCCGGTGCCGCGATCGGTGTCGCGTTCCTCGCCAAGACCCTCCAGGCCTTCCTGATCCTCCCGCCACTGGCGATCGTGTACGCCGTCTGCGCGCCGGTCCCGCTGAGGAAGCGTTTCTCGCAGCTGGCCCTGGCGACGGCCGCGCTGGTCGTCTCCGGCGGCTGGTGGGTCGCGATCGTCGAACTGTGGCCCGCATCGTCCCGCCCGTACATCGGCGGCTCGCAGAACAACTCGTTCCTGGAGCTGACCTTCGGCTACAACGGGCTCGGCCGCCTCAACGGGGAGGAGACCGGAAGCGTCGGCGGTGGCGGCGGTGGCGGCACCGGTCAGTGGGGCGAGACCGGCTGGGACCGGATGTTCAACTCCGAGATCGGCGCCCAGATCTCCTGGCTGCTGCCGGCCGCGCTGATCCTGCTGGTCGCCGGCCTGGTGGCCACCCGCAGGCGGAAGCGGACCTCGGTGACCCGCGGCGCGTTCCTGGTCTGGGGCGGCTCACTGCTGATCACCACGGTGGTCTTCAGCTTCATGGCCGGCATCTTCCACCAGTACTACACGATCGCGCTGGCCCCCTACATGGCCGCCGTGATCGGCATGGGCACCGGCATCCTGTGGGAGAAGCGGTCCGGGATCTGGGCCTCGCTCACCCTCGCAGCCGCCTCGGTGGCAGCCGCGGCCTGGGGATACGTCCTGCTCAACCGCACCCCGGACCACCTGCCCTGGCTGAAGTGGCTGGTGCTGGTCGGCGGCCTGGCCGGCGCCCTCGGCCTGGTCTTCGCGGGCCGGCTGCCCCGGCGGCTCGCCCTCGCGGCGGCGGCCGTGAGCGTTGTCGCGGCGCTGGCCGGACCGACGGCGTACACGCTGAGCACCGTGGACTCCGCGCACACCGGCTCCATCCCGACGGCGGGCCCGGCGGGCGCGTCCATGATGGGCGGCGGCCGGGGCGGTCCCGGCGGCGGCGGTGGCGGCGGCTTCGGCGGCGGCATGCCCGGCCAGCAGGGGCAGCAGGGTCAGGGGCGGCAGGACGGCGGCGGCCTTCCGGGGGGCACGCCCGGCCAGGGCCAGACCGCTCCCGGTGGGCAGGCGAACGGCGACGGCGGCCGGATGGGCGGCGGCGGAGCGGGCGGCCTGATCAACGGCGCCACCGTCACCGACGAGGCCAAGAAGCTGCTCGGCACCGACTCCGGGAACTACACCTGGGCCGGCGCGGCCATCGGCTCCCAGAACGCCGCGAGCTACCAACTGGCCACCGGCGACCCGGTGATGGCGATCGGCGGCTTCAACGGCACCGACCCCTCTCCGACGCTCGCGCAGTTCAAGCAGTACGTGGCCGACGGCAGGATCCACTACTTCATCAGCAGCGGATCGGGCGGCGGTGGCGCGATGGGCGGCGGCAGCGGTGACGGCACCTCGGCACAGATCACCGAGTGGATCGAGGCCAACTTCAAGCAGGTCACGGTCGGTTCGGCCACCTTCTACGACCTGACCCAGGAGACGACGGGCTGACGTCCCGCAGTCGAGGGGGAGGGCGGTGACCACGGTCACCGCCGTTCTCCGTGTTCCCGCCGAGCTGATCCACGACCGGTCCCCTCGATTCGATCAGTCCCGCGGAGCGAGCCGCGCGGGAAAGCCCCCCGTGGCGACCGGACCCCACCGTCGCGGGGTGACCCGGATGATCGACTTGCCCTGCTTCACCATCGCCGCACGGTATTCGTCCCAGTCCGGGTGTTCGCCGGCGATGTTGCGGTAGTACTCGACCAGCGCCTCGACGGAGTCGGGGGAGTCGATCACCTCGGCAGTGCCGTCGACCTGGACCCAGGGGCCGTCCCACTCGTCGCTCAGGACGAGCAGGCTGACCCGCTCGTCCCGCTTGGCGTTGCGGGTCTTGGCCCGCTCCGGGTAGGTGGACATGACGATCCGGCCCGAATCGTCGACGCCGCAGGTCAGCGGCGAGGCCTGGGGGTCGCCGTCGGAGCGCCGGGTGAGCAGGATCGCGCGGTGCCGGGGGCGGACGAAGTCCAGCAGCTCGTCGAGGGAGACGGACGTGTTGGTCGCGATGTTCGGTGCCATGGGGCCAGCGTAGGCGCGGGGTGACGCGTGCGCGTGCGTCGCGGCCGACCCTGCCGGTCCTACGCCTGCGGCAGTGACTCACCCTGCACGGCCTGGATGTCCAGCTCGACCCTGAGGGTCGTACCGATGGCGGCGATGCCCGCCTGGACGACCTGGTTGTAGGTGAGGGCGAAGTCCTCGCGGTGCAGGTCGGCCGTCGCGCGGAAGGCGGCGCGGGTGCCGCCCCACGGGTCGGCGCCGGTGCCGAGGTAGGCGAGGTCCAGGTCGACGGGCCGGACGATCCCGCGCAGGGACAGGTCGCCGTGGACCGTCCACCGGTCGGGGCCCGCGACGCTCACGCCGGTCGAGCGGTAGGTGATCTCGGGGTGGGCCTCGACGTCCAGGAAGTCCGCCGAACGCAGGTGGGTGTCGCGCATGCCGTTGCCGGTGTCGATGGACGCGGCCCGGATCACCGCCCCCACCCGGGACTTGGTGACGTCGTCCGGGGTGATCTCGACGGACGCCGCGAACTCGGTGAACCGGCCGCGCACGCTGGAGATGCCCAGGTGCTGGGCGACCGCGCCGACGGCGGAGTGCGCCGGGTCGACGGTCCACAGTCCGGGCGGCGGCAGTTCGGCGCCGCCCTGCCGGGCCAGCGTGACGGTGCCGACCTCGGCGCGTCCGCTCGCGGTCACGAGCGCGCTCGCGGCGGCCGGCGCGTAGCCGACGGCGGTGACGATCACGGTGTACGCCCCCGGCGCCAGCGCGGTCGCGTCGCGTACGGCACCCTCCGCGTCGGCCTCGGCGCGCACCACCTGCCTGCCCGTCATGTCCGTCACCGTGACGACCGCGTGCGACACGGCCCATCCGTCCCGGGTGCGGATCCTCGCGGTCAGTCCCATCTCACGTAACTCCTCGAAGAGACCGGCCCGTGGCGGGGGCGAACCCCGCCACGGGCCGGTGCCGTGTCGTACTACTCGCCGGGGTGGGCGAGTGCGATGTCGTGGCCGTCCACGCCCGTGCCGGAGACGGTCAGGGCGGTGGCCACCGGCGGATAGCCGGTCGCGATGACCGTGTAGTCGCCGCCGTCGAGGTCGGTGAAGGCGTACGCCCCGTCGACCCCGGTGGTGGCGGAGCCGACCACGTTGCCCGCCGCGTCGACGAGCGTGACGCGCGCGTCGGCAAGCGGACCGTGCGGCGCCCGGACGACGCCCTGGACCCGCGCCCCCGCGTCGAGGACCAGCTCCACGCGGGTCACTCCGCTCACGCCCACCTCGACGGGCAGGGCGCGCGGCCGGAACCCGGCGGCGTTCACCGCGACGGTCACGGCACCGGGCACCAACTCGGTGAAGGCGAACTCGCCCTGCTCACCGGTGGTGCCGGTGGCCAGCAGATCGCCCCGCACATCGGTGACGACGACCATGGCGTCCTTGACGGGCCGACCCGACTCGGCGGCCCGCACGACACCCCCGAGCCCGCTGGTCCCGCTGAGCAGGATGTCGTACGCGACCGGCTCGCCGTTGACGACGACCGTGGACGCCTGCGGCTGGAACCCGTCGGCGGAGGCGATCAGGACGTACGACCCCGTGCCCGGCGCGTCCAGCCCGTAGGAGCCGTCGGCCTGCGCGACCGAGCGGCCCAGCTGACGGCCCGCGAGGGAGATCAGCGTGACGGCGGCCTGCGGGACGGGCGCGCTCTCGGCGCCGCGGACGTGGCCGCGGACGGAGATGCCGCCGGAGGAGCCGCCGGAGGAGCCGCCGGAGGAGCCGGCGGGGGCGTCGGCGGTCGCTTCGGCGGTCGCTTCGGCGGTCGTCACGGCCGCGAGCCGTTGCGTGCCCTCGGGCCCGGCCTCGACGGTGGAACCGACACCCGCGAGGACCTTGCCGGCGGCGGAAGCCTGCGCCCCGGACCCGGACCCGGACCCGGCCGGAGTCTCGGCGGGGGCGTCGTCGGAGGCCGTCTGCGCCAGCGCGCCCCTGGTCCTCAACGGGACCTCCTTGATGAACAGGGTGATGAGGAAGGCCAGCAGGGCCATGGCGGCGGCGATCATGAAGACGTCCGCGATGCCGTGGCCGTACGCGCTCTCCATGACCGTGCGCAGCGGCAGCGGCAGCTTGTCCATGTCGGGGATGGCGTCCCCGGAGCCGGAACCGCCCGCGGCCGAGGCGTAGTCGGGGCCGAGGCCCGCGATGCCGTCCTCGGCGTAGTCGCCGATGCGGTTGGCCATGACGGCACCGAGCGCGGAGACGCCCATCGCACCGCCGAGGGAGCGGAAGAAGGTGACCGTGGAGCTGGCCGCGCCGAGATCGCCCGGGGCGACCTGGTTCTGCGTGGACAGCACCAGGTTCTGCATCATCATGCCGACGCCGAGGCCCAGCAGGGCCATGAAGACGGCCGTCTTCCAGTACGGGGTGTCGTAGCGGATGGTGCCCAGCAGGCCGAGGCCCGCCGTGATGAGCACACCGCCGCCGACCAGCCAGGCCTTCCACTTGCCGGTGCGGGTGATGAGCTGCCCGGACACGGTGGCGGAGACGAACAGGCCGGCGATCATCGGGATCGTCAGCACACCGGACATGGTCGGCGACTCGTCGCGGGCCAGCTGGAAGTACTGGGCGAAGAAGACCGTGCCGGAGAACATCGCGACGCCGACGAAGAGCGAGGCGGCGGAGGACAGTGTGATGGTGCGGTTGCGGAAGAGGCGCAGCGGGATGATCGGCTCGGCGGCCCGCGACTCGACGAGCACGAAGATCAGCCCGAGCGCGATCGATCCCGCGACCATCGCGTACGTCTGCCACGAGAGCCACTCGTACTTGTCGCCGGCGAAGGTGACCCAGACCAGCAGCAGCGAGACCGCGGCCGAGATGAAGAACGCGCCGGCCCAGTCCACCTTGACGTCCCGCTTCACGACGGGCAGGTGCAGGGTCTTCTGGAGCACGATCAGCGCGATCACGGCGAAGGGCACGCCGACGTAGAAGCACCAGCGCCAGCCCAGCCAGCTGGTGTCGGTGATGACACCGCCGAGCAGCGGACCGCCGACGGTGGCGACGGCGAAGGTGGCGCCGAGGTATCCGGAGTAACGGCCGCGCTCACGCGGGGAGATCATCGCCGCCATGACG
Organism: Streptomyces bobili; assembly: GCF_002154575.1. Lineage (GTDB taxonomy): Bacteria > Actinomycetota > Actinomycetes > Streptomycetales > Streptomycetaceae > Streptomyces > Streptomyces bobili. The sequence goes on along the minus strand of NZ_MUBA01000117.1, from coordinate 1,321 downwards.
ATCTGCGCGAGGGCCGAGAGGCCGCCCACGCCGACGCCCTGGACGACACGGCAGGCGATCAGCATGCCGGAGTTCTGCGAGAGACCGGCGGCGGCCGATCCGAGCACGTAGATGACGAGCGCTATCTGGACGAGCGCCTTCTTGTCATACAGGTCCGCGAGCTTGCCCCAGAGGGGGGTCGTCGCGGTCATCGCCAGCAGGGTGGCGGTGACGACCCAGGTGTAGGCGGACTGGCCGCCGCCGAGGTCGCCGATGATCTCCGGGAGGGCGTTCGAGACGATCGTGGACGACAGGATCGCCACGAACATGCCGAGGAGCAGGCCGGAGAGGGCCTCCATGATCTGCCGGTGGGTCATCGGAGCGTCGACGGCGGACCCTCCGCCGTGCTTCGCGTGAGCCCGCACACCGGCTGGTGTGGTCGTTGCCATGGGCTTCCTTCTCCTACGTCGCTTGTGCGGGTGTACGGGTGGTCTGTTCACGTGGCTGTCCACGTGGGGAGTTCACTCACGGGAACGTCAGCGGGAACGTCAGCGGGAACGTGAGCGGGAAGGGGAGGGGGCCGGTGGGGCCGGTGCTGGGCGGACCGGCAGTCGCCGAAGCTGGCGCGCAGCCGGGTCATCAGCCCGATGAGCTGACCGACCTCGTCGTCGGTCCAGTCGCTGAGCCGATCGGCCAGCAGGTCGGTGCTGCGGCGGGTCAACTCGGCGAGCATCGCGTGGCCCTCGGGGGTGATGCGCAGGATGCGCGAGCGCTTGTCCGCCGGGTCCGGGGACCGCTCGATCCAGCCCCGCTCGGCGAGGTGCGCGGCGTGCCGGCTGGTCACCGACATGTCCACGGCCAGCAGTTCGGACAGGGCGCTCATCCGAAGCTCACCGTGACGGTCGAGCAGCGTCAGCACACCCGCCGAGCCCGGCGAGCAGTCGGCCGGCAGTATCCGCCCGAGGTCCCGCTTCACGGCTCCGACGGCACTGAGCTGGCGCGCCAGTTCCTCGAACTGTGCCTGCCCGGCCATCACACCTCCCGCATTCGTTGCTTAGGGCAACCATAGAAGCGCTTGGTTGTTACAGGCAAATAAATCGGGGGTCGACGGCCGCAAAAAGTTGGCAAAGGCAAGTATTACGAAAGTAAACGCCCAGGTGGCGGAGGTCCCCGTCGGCCGCGCACCGGGCGGGCCGGAGCCCGCCCCCCGCTTGGGCCGGCCCGGCCGCTTTCGCTAGTGTCTCGGGGCATGGCTAACACGCAGGGCCCCCAGGGCACCAACGACCCCGCCGGCAGCACCCAGATGTTCCGAGCGTTCGTCGACGAGGGCACCCCCCAGGCC
>NZ_MUBA01000116.1 GCF_002154575.1 Streptomyces bobili | reverse complement strand
TACGTCAGCGTGACCACGCTGGGTGAGGCCGAGGGGCTCGGCCGGTCGGCGTCGCGCGCGGTGGTGTCGCGGGCGTCACGGGCGGCCTTGTCTGCCGTGGACCGCGACTGGACGGAGTCGTCGTCGCGCGCGTCGGTGACCTGGCCGGCGACGACCACGGCGAGCACGGTGGTGACGGCCGCGGCGGCGATGCCGGTGAACGCCCGGCCCTTGCCACCCCTGGCCGCCGGCTCACCGGTGGGCGGCTCTGCTCCGGACCCGCCGGCCCCGCCGCCCGCGGGAGCCGGACGGGGGCTCCTGTCCCAGTCGGTGACGGAGACGTAGGCGTCGGTGGGGCGCGGGGTGACGTAGGCGTCGGTGGCGAGCGCGGTGGCCGCGGCGGCTGTTACGGGCACGCGGCGCGCGAAGACGTCGTCGTCGTCCTGGGTGAAGGCGTCGAGGTAGTCCTGGCGCGGACCTCCCGCCGCATCCGTCCGCCGCTGCCGGACCCCGGCCGCGGACTCGGGTCGCTGTCGCGGGATCAGCGGACCGGAACCGCTGGCCGTACGGCCCGTCAACCCGCCCCAGGCTCCCCCGGCCTCACGCTGCTCGGGGTGCCCGCCGCGAACCTGCGCGGTGCCGTGCGGCGGGGTGCCGTCCGGGAGTCGCGGCATGCCGTGGGCCGGAGTGCCGTCCGGGAACCGGGGCACGCCGCGAGCAGGGGTCCCGCCGGGAGACCCCGATGTCGGTGAGGGACCGTCGGCGGGCCGGGCCGCGCCCTGGGGACGGCCGCTCGGCGCCTCATCCGGCGCGGCTTTCCGGGGGGCACCGCCGGTGCCCTGCTGTGGCGTGCTCTTGGGCGCGGGCCCGCGTCGACTGTGACGTCCCACGCCCCCTCAGCTCCCTGAACCCGCGGATCCACCGGCCCGCTCGGAGAACGCCCCGGAGCCCGACCCGGTTCCCGATCCTGAGTCCGGCCCCGCATCCGGGCCCACGTCGGGCCCCGCATCCGGCCCCGACCGGGTGTCCGTATCCGACCTCGGCCCGATATCCGTATCCGGCCGAACCCCGGTCCGCTTAGTGTGCGTTGCCCCGGTGCCGGCCTCCGGCCGCGCGCCCGTGTCCGGCTCGGCCTCCGACTCGGGGCGCGGTCCCCGCTCGCCCCGCTCGGCCGTCTCCTCCAGCAGCTCCCGGAAAGTCGTGGCGACCGTCTCCGGGTACTCCATCATCGCCACGTGCCCCGCGTTCGGCAGGGTGAGCAGGCGGGAGTCACGGAAGGTGCGGGCGGCCCGCTGGGCCATGCGGAAGCCGACGAGCTGGTCGCGGCCTCCATAGACGAGGAGGGTCGGGGCGAGGACGCGTTCGGCCTGGCGCCACAGGCCGTGCTGACCGCCCAGCGTGTAGGCGTTGACCAGCCCGCGCGCGGAACGCGTCATCGCGTCCCAGAAGTACGGCAGCCGCAGCCGCCGCTCGAGTTCCTCCACGGCGTACCCGAACGCCTCCGGGGTGACCCGGCCGGGGTCGCCGTAACACAGGGCCATGACGCCGCGGACCCGCTGCTCGGCCGTCCACTCCCGGGTGAACCGGGTGAACAGCGCGGCCACGCCGGGCATGCCGAGCAGTCCCGTGGGCACCGCCGTGCGCTGGACCCGCAGCTCCGGCAGAGCCGGCGAGACGAGGGTGAGCGTCCGCACGAGGTCCGGGCGGACCGCCGCGACGCGCGTGGACACCGCGCCGCCGAGTGAGTTGCCGAAGAGGTGGACGGGTCCGCGGCCAGACGCGTCGAGGTGGCGGATGACCGCACGCGCGTGTGCCGTGATGGAGTAATTGCCGTCGTCCGGTGGCGGCGAGTCCCCGAATCCGGGCAGGTCGACGGCCTCGCTCTCGACGACGCCGTCGAGCTGTGCCATCAGCGCGGACCAGTTCTGCGAGGAACCGCCGAGGCCGTGGACGTACAGCGCGGGCTGCAGTCCCGCGCGCGTGGCGGGCCTGGAGCGGACCGTCAGGGTGACGCCGGGCAGGCGGACCGACCGCAGTCTCTCGCCCTCGGCGACCCGGACCGACGCGGCCTTCGGCAGCACGCTGGTGGGCGGCACGGACGGCAGCTCTGTCGAAGACATGCCGCAATGTTACGAGACGATCACGCGGGGACCCGTGTGTTCGCCGTCACAAGAGGTCGACCGCGCGTCGCGCAGATGGCTGCGCGATTCCTGGGCACATCGCATAGCGTCCGAAAAGGGTGTCTCCTAGGCTCGTACAGAGGGCACCCGCGTGTGGCCCCTGCATCTTCAGGGACGTTCGTTGGAAGGGAGCCCACCATGGCCATCGATCCGACCGATCCGGAGACGTTCACGGACGAGGAGGACGGCGCCGCGGAGATCGGCGTCGAAGCGCCGGAGAACGACGCCGCCGAGCAGCAGGCCGACGTCGCACCGGAGAGTGACGACCCGCTGGAGGGCGTCGACCCCAGCCGGGCCAACGAGGCCGACCTCGCCGAACAGGCGCGCGTCATCAGGCACGACGAGGACGACTACCGCTGAGGAGACCGAGGAGCACCGCCGCGGAAGGTGAGGAAAGCGCCGGCGATCGCCGCGCACCGAGCTGGAGTGGAGCGCGATTTTGCCCATAACGCCCCGGTTTGAAACCTTACCTACGGCTTTTACCATCGTCCGGTCCGTGAAATTCTGCGTTCGCACCGCGCACACCACGGTTACCGAAAAGTACGATGGCGGCGCGGCGGCACACCGCAAGAGCGACGACATTGGGAGGCGGCGTGACAGCCATCGAGCAGACCGAGGCGGCGCGCCCGCGAGGCACCCGCCTGCCGCGCCGTGCCCGACGGAACCAACTGCTGGGCGCCGCCCAGGAAGTCTTCGTCGCACAGGGCTACCACGCAGCCGCGATGGACGACATCGCCGAACGCGCCGGCGTCAGCAAGCCGGTGCTCTACCAGCACTTCCCGGGCAAACTCGACCTCTACCTGGCCCTGCTGGACCAGCACTGCGAGTCGCTCATCCAGGCCGTGCGCAGCGCGCTCGCGTCCACGACCGACAACAAGCAGCGCGTCCGCGCGACGATGGACGCGTACTTCGCCTACGTCGAGGACGACGGCGGCGCCTTCCGCCTGGTCTTCGAGTCGGACCTGACGAACGAGCCCGCCGTGCGCGAGCGCGTCGACAAGGTCACCAACGAGTGCGCCGAGGCGATCCGCGACGTCATCGCCGAGGACACGGGTCTCTCGCGCGCGGAGTCGATGCTGCTGGCCTCGGGGCTCGGCGGCCTCGCGCAGGTGGTGGCCCGTTCCTGGCTGCACAGCGACCGCAGCGTCCCGCGCGACGAGGCGGTGCAGTTGCTGGCCTCACTGGCCTGGCGGGGCATCGCCGGTTTCCCGCTGCACGGGACCGAGCAGCACTGAGCAGCGCCACCCGGCCGTTTGTTCCCGCTCGCTGTTCGCTCCTGGCGTGGACGGCCGCGCCGTGTACGTCCCCTCACCGGGCTAATGTGTGCAGCGTACGGCGCGGAAGCCCGCGCACCTCGTGACCGTCGGAGGGACTTAGCCGTGGAGGTCAAGATCGGCGTGCAGCACGCGCCCCGCGAGATCGTTCTGGAGAGCGGTCAGACTCCGGAGGAGGTCGAGCGCGTGGTGGCCGACGCACTGGCCGGTAAGTCGCAGCTGCTCAGCCTCACGGACCAGCACGGCCGCAAGGTCCTGGTTCCGGCCGACCGCCTGGCCTACGTGGAGCTGGGCGAGCCGGCCCCGCGCAAGGTGGGCTTCGGCGCGCTGTAGGCGACGCTCGACGGAAGGGGCCCGGCGGCCGTTCGGCCGCCGGGCCCCTTCCGCGTTCCTTCCGCGCCTCTCCGCTCCCCCACCGTGCCCCTCTACCGCGCCCTCCACAGAAGGCGCACAACCGGGCCACAGGGAAGGGTTGCATTCCGCAGGTCACGGGTATGACGGGCTACGACCCTGGTGCATGGCCCGGCCGCCTGGAAGGACCACGGATGATCTTGGAAGCGCTCGGCTCCGCTGTGCTCGGCCTCGTGCTCGCGTGGGCGGCGCTCCACCGCCTGTCCCACCGGCTCCCGGCCCGGCCCCTGGTGCTCATGACGGGCGTCGCCGGAGCCCTGCTCGGTGACTTCGTCACCCACAGTGCCCTGGGCACCGGCTCCGCGATCGGCAGTCTTCTCGGCGCGCTGATCGTCTGCACCGCTTCCCTCTCCCTGCTCCTGCGCCCGGCGACAAGACTCCGCCGCCGATCAGCGACGGCGTAAACGGCCTGGGCGAACCGGCAGGGGGCCGCTGAAGTCCGGCGCCGACGGGCTCAGCGGCGCGCGCCCAGCCCCAACCGGCCCGCAGCCGCAAACCCCGAAGCCCCGCGCAGCCCCCGAAGTCCCCCGGAGCCCACGCAGGGACTACGCGGCCAAGCCCAGCGCAGCCATCCGCTTGGTGTGCGCCTCGGTGATCCGCGAGAACATCCGGCCCACCTCCGCGAGGTCGAACCCGTCCGCGACCCCGCCCACGAGCATCGTCGACAGTGCGTCACGGTCGGCCACCACCCGCTGCGACTGCGACAGGGCCTCGCCCATCAGCCGCCGCGCCCACAGGGCGAGCCGCCCGCCCACGCGCGGGTCCGCGTCGATCGCCGCGCGCACCCGGTCCACGGCGAAACCGGCGTGACCGGTGTCGTCGAGCACGGCCACCACCAGGGCCCGGGTGTCGGTGTCCAGGCGGGCCGCGACCTCGCGGTAGAAGTCACTGGCGATCGAGTCGCCGACGTAGGCCTTGACGAGGCCCTCCAGCCAGTCCGACGGGGCGGTCTGCTTGTGGAAGCCGTCGAGCGCGGCGACGAACGGCTGCATCGCGCGCGTGGGCTCCTCGCCGACCTCCGTGAGCCGGTCGCGAAGCCGCTCGAAGTGGTGGAACTCGGCGGACGCCATCTTCGCCAGCTCCGCCTTGTCCTCCAGCGTGGGCGCCAGTTTGGCGTCCTCGGCAAGCCGCTCGAACGCCGCGAGTTCGCCGTACGCGAGCGCGCCGAGCAGGTCCACGACGGCGGCCCGGTACTGGGGATCGGCGGACGCCTTCGCCCAGTCCTGGGCGGCGATACCGGTGGCGGCGTTCTCAGGCTTGTCAGAGCTCGTCATGCAGCGCACAATAGCCCGCTCGTCGTGGGACGGAAGTCCCTGGTCAATCAGTGTGACAACGACGACGCGAAGGACCATGTCCGACGGTGTGACAACCACAACGTGACCGAATCGGCCATCGCATGTGCGCGAATCCGGGGTATGGTGGTAATGCGCCTGCCGAGTATTCGACGGGCTGCACGTATGAGGATGCCCGGTCGGTGGCCCGATCGGCTCCGACCCGACAGCCCTCCCTGGCCGTACGGCACATTGCGTACGACGACCGGAGGGATCCCCTCAGCGGTACGAACGCTAGAGCGTCGGCAGAGGTCCCGTGTCTTGCCGGTTTCGCCCCAAGGGCGGCCGACGTCCCCGACATGGTCCGCCACGACCCCCGCGCTCGCCTCGCACCGCGCACACAGAAGAGGCAGCACCCTGACTACCACGTTCCGAGAGCTCGGGATCCTTCCCGAGACCGCCGAAGCCCTCGAAGCCGTCGGCATCATCACCCCCTTCCCGATCCAGGAGATGACGCTCCCGGTCGCCCTGACGGGCACCGACGTCATCGGACAGGCGAAGACCGGCACCGGCAAGACGCTCGGCTTCGGCCTTCCGCTCCTCGAGCGCGTCACCGTCCCCGCCGACGTCGAGGCCGGCCGCGCCAAGCCCGAGGACCTGACCGACGCCCCGCAGGCGCTCGTCGTCGTCCCGACCCGCGAGCTGTGCACGCAGGTCACGAACGACCTGCTGACCGCGGGCAAGGTCCGCAATGTGCGCGTCCTCGCGATCTACGGCGGCCGGGCCTACGAGCCGCAGGTCGAGGCCCTCAAGAAGGGCGTCGACGTCGTCGTCGGCACCCCCGGCCGACTGCTGGACCTCGCCGGCCAGAAGAAGCTCGACCTGAAGCACATCCGCTCGCTGGTCCTCGACGAGGCCGACGAGATGCTCGACCTGGGCTTCCTGCCCGACGTCGAGAAGATCATCAACATGCTTCCGGTGAAGCGTCAGACCATGCTGTTCTCGGCGACCATGCCGGGTGCGGTCATCGGTCTCGCGCGCCGCTACATGTCGCAGCCGACGCACATCAACGCCACGTCGCCGGACGACGCGGGCGCGACCGTCGCGAACACCAGGCAGCACGTGTACCGCGCACACAACATGGACAAGCCCGAGATGGTCGCGCGCATCCTCCAGGCCGAGGGCCGCGGCCTGGTCATGGTGTTCTGCCGTACCAAGCGCACGGCGGCCGACCTGGCCGACCAGCTCCAGCAGCGCGGCTTCGCCTCCGGCGCGGTCCACGGCGACCTCGGCCAGGGCGCCCGCGAGCAGGCGCTGCGCGCCTTCCGCAACGGCAAGGTCGACGTCCTGGTCTGCACCGACGTGGCCGCCCGCGGCATCGACGTCGAGGGCGTGACCCACGTCATCAACTACCAGTCCCCCGAGGACGAGAAGACGTACCTGCACCGCATCGGCCGCACCGGCCGCGCGGGCGCCAAGGGCATCGCCGTCACGCTCGTCGACTGGGACGACATCCCGCGCTGGCAGCTCATCAACAAGGCGCTGGACCTGAAGTTCCCGGACCCGCCGGAGACGTACTCCACTTCCCCGCACTTCTTCGAGGAACTCGACATCCCCGCGGGCACCAAGGGTGTTCTGCCGCGTTCGGAGCGCACGCGTGCCGGACTCGCCGCGGAGGAGATGGAGGACCTCGGCGAGCCGGGCGGCCGCGGTGGACGCGGCCGTAACGACCGCAACGACCGGAGTGGGCGCGACGACCGGGGTGACCGCCGTGGTGGTGGTGCCCGGGACGAGTCCCGCTCCGCCGAGCGCGAGCGCCCCGCCCGTACGCCTCGCCGTCGCCGCCGTACCCGCAACGGCGAGGTCCTCGACGCGTCGGCCCCCGTGGGGACCGTCGCACCCGAGCAGGCACCCGCCGCGGAGGACGCGACCTCGCCGCGCACGCCGCGACGCCGGCGCCGTGGGCGTACCACCGGGGCGCAGGAGGTCGCCACGGCGGCGTCCGTGACCTCGGTCAGCGCCCCCGAGACCGCTGAGGCGGTCGTGGAGGCCGTGGCGACCCCGGCCCTCGACGTCACCGCCCCGGAGGACGCCAAGCCGCGCCGCCGCCGCACCCGCAGGCCCGCGGACGCGCCGGTGACCGTGCCGGAGACGGCGGCCGAGACCACTGCCCAGGTTCCGGCCCAGGCGCCGGTGGAGGCCGCCAAGGCCGAAGCCGCCGTGGACGCGGTGGAGGCGACCGAGACCAGGCCACGCCGCCGTACCCGCAAGGCGACGGTCCCGGCCGAGGCCGCGGTCGACACCGCGGAGAACACCGCGGTGGCCGCCGAGCCCGCGCCGCGTCGTACGCGCAAGACGGCGGCTCCGGCCGCCGAGGCCGCCGT
>NZ_MUBA01000115.1 GCF_002154575.1 Streptomyces bobili | reverse complement strand
GAGGCCCCGGCCGGGGCCTCACAGTTGCCGTACGCCTACACGTACTCGCACCCGTCCTTACACACGTACTCGTCGGTCGACACACCCGTCCAGGGGCACATCAGGCGGCGACCACGTCCACCGCCTCGGCGGGTGCCTTGATGGTCACCCGCTCCGGTGGCACACCGGTCACCGACACAGAACCCAGCATCGGGCGAACCGACGCCGGTACAGGCCCACTGGGGGTGGCCGCAGCCGACTGAGCCAGCTCCGCGAGAGCGAGCTCGTCACTCACTTCCCGCATGAGCTCGGACATCCGTACGTCCAACGCGTCGCAGATGGCGGCGAGCAGTTCGGAGGATGCCTCCTTCTGCCCCCGCTCCACCTCGGAGAGATAGCCGAGCGAGACCCGGGCGGACGAGGAGACTTCGCGCAGAGTACGGCCCTGGCGCTGGCGCTGCCGACGCAGCACGTCACCCAACAGGCGACGGAGCAGAATCATCGGTGGCTCCCTCCTCGGACCGCGTAGCCGCATCCTTCACGCCCCACCGTACCGCCTTGCGCTGCGGCCGTGCGGGGAGCGATGTCGTGTTCACTCAGGGCTGCAAACATCAAAACCCCCCGTTCTGTTCCGTATCCTGTGCCCGCTCATTCCCGGTCTGTTCGCCCGCCAGCTCTCTCAGGAGCACTGCGAGTACGCTCCGTACACTCTCTCTACGAATTTCCGCCCGGCTGCCGTTCAACCGCAGGGCCTCCACTTTTCCGCCAGAGGCGGAACCGGCGTCAGGCCCCGAGGGCCCGTCCACCGCGACGAAGACCGTCCCGACGGGCTGCCCGTCCTGTGCGTCGGGGCCGGCGACTCCGGTGGTCGCGATGCCCCAGTCGGCGTCCAGCGCCCTGCGCACCCCGGCCGCCATCTGGGCCGCCACCTGCTCGTCCACGGCTCCGCGCGCGGCCAGCAGGTCCGCGTCCACGCCGAGCAGCTCGTGCTTGAGCGAGGTGGCGTACGCGGTGACCGATCCCCGGAACGCCTTGGACGCCCCTGGCACGGAGGTGATCTCCGCCGCGACCAGACCACCCGTCAGCGACTCGGCCACGGCGAGCGTCTCGCCCCTCACTGTGAGTAGTCGCACCACGTCGGCGGCCGGGTCACTCACGCCTGCGTCGCCCCCGAAGCCGCCCGTCGCTCGGCGATCCCCTGCCTGCGCAGCACAATGGCCTGTCTCACGTAGTCGAGCCCGGTCACCACGGTCAGCAGGACCGCCGCGGCCATCACCCACCAGCGCAGCGTGGCCAGCCAGCCGGTGAGCGCCAGGATGTACATCCCGACGGCGACGCCCTGGGTGAGCGTCTTGAGCTTGCCGCCCCGGCTGGCCGGGATGACGCCGTACCGGATGACCAGGAAACGCAGCAGGGTGATCCCGAGTTCCCGGCCCAGGATGACGCCCGTCACCCACCACGGCAGGTCGCCCAGCGCGGAGAGGCAGATCAGGGCCGCTCCCATGATCGCCTTGTCGGCGATCGGATCGGCGATCTTCCCGAAGTCGGTGACGAGGTTGTAGGTCCGCGCCAGATGCCCGTCGAACAGGTCGGTGATCATGGCGACGGCGAAGGCCGCCCAGGCGAAGGCGCGCCACGCCGGGTCGTGCCCGCCGTCGGCCAGCATCAGGGCGACGAAGCCGGGTACCAGGATGAGCCGGAGCATGGTCAGCAGATTGGCCACGTTCCAGACGCTGGCCTGGTTGACGGCGGCGGCCGCGATCTTCGCACCGCGCGCGGGGCGCAGGGTTCCCTGCTCGTCCATGGTGGCGCCGGTGACGTCGGAGCCCGTCTCCGGACCAGCTCCCGAAGGACCGGGAGCAGGGCTCGTGGCCGCCCCGTTCGCCCTGGAGGAGCCACCCGCGGCCGATGCCGGGACACCCGTCATCTGTCCGCCTCCTCACTACACCCGATCGAGCCCTGGAGGGGCTCGGCCACCAGGTCGACACCTTCCGTACCGACCACCTTCGCCTCGACCATACGACCGACACTCAGACCTTCGCCGCTCGTGAGCAGCACCTGGCCATCGGTCTCGGGCGCCTGATGGGCCGCACGGCCGTACACGCCCTCGACCGGGTCCACCGACTCCACGAGCACGTGCAGGCTCTCGCCCAGCCGCTCCTCGGCGCGCTGCGAGACGAGTTCCTCGGCGAGCCGGGAGATCCGCGCGAGCCGCTCGGCGACGACGTCCTCGTGGAGCTTGTTCTCGTACGTCGCGGCCTCGGTGCCGTCCTCGTCGGAGTACCCGAAGACACCGATGGCGTCCAGACGCGCGTGGTTGAGGAACCGCTCCAGCTCGGCCAGGTCGGCCTCGGACTCGCCGGGGAAGCCGACGATGAAGTTGGAGCGCACCCCCGCCTCGGGCGCCTTGCCCCGGATGGTGTCGAGCAGTTCCAGGAAGCGGTCCGTGTCGCCGAAGCGACGCATCGCGCGCAGCACGTCGGGGGCCGAGTGCTGGAAGGACAGGTCGAAGTAGGGGGCGATCTTCGGCGTGGAGGTCAGCACGTCGATCAGGCCGGGCCGCATCTCGGCCGGCTGGAGGTAGCTGACCCGCACCCGCTCCAGGCCGTCGACCTCCGCCAGCTCGGGCAGCAGCGACTCCAGCAGCCGGATGTCGCCGAGGTCCTTGCCGTAGGAGGTGTTGTTCTCGGAGACCAGCATGATCTCCTTGACGCCCTGCTCGGCCAGCCACCGGGTCTCGTTCAGCACGTCGCTCGGGCGGCGGGAGATGAAGGAGCCGCGGAAGGACGGGATGGCGCAGAAGGAGCAGCGCCGGTCGCAGCCGGAGGCGAGCTTGACCGAGGCGACCGGGTTGCCGTCGAGCCGGCGGCGCAGCGGCGCACGGGGCCCGGAGGCCGGGGCGACCCCATCCGGAAGGTCTGCCGGAGCGTGCCCCGGAAGGGCCACCGAACCGGCGGATTCCTGCCGCTCGGCGGGGCTGATCGGCAGCAGCTTGCGCCGGTCTCGCGGGGTGTGGGAGGCGTGGATGCCGCCGTTGAGGATGGTCTGGAGGCGGTCGGAGATGTCGGCGTAGTCGTCGAATCCGAGTACGCCGTCGGCCTCCGGGAGTGCCTCGGCGAGGTCCTTGCCGTAGCGCTCGGCCATGCAGCCCACCGCCACGACGGCCTGGGTTCGGCCATGGCCCTTGAGGTCGTTGGCCTCCAGGAGGGCGTCGACGGAGTCCTTCTTGGCGGCATCGACGAAGCCACAGGTGTTGACGACGGCGACGTCCGCGTCCTGGGCGTCCTCCACGAGCTGCCAGCCGTCCGCCTCCAAACGGCCTGCGAGCTCCTCCGAGTCCACCTCGTTACGGGCGCAGCCAAGGGTGACGAGTGCGACGGTACGGCGTTCAGGCATGGGCTCAAGACTACTTTGTCTGACTGACACCCCATGTCGACGGGGTTGGCGATCTTCGGGCGTCATGCCGAAGGGGCCGGCGACGACCGCCGACCCCTTGCCAGACCTGGACTCCGCCCTGCCTCAGCCGGCCTGCGGGTCACCCTTGGTGTACGTCAGCCGCTCCACGGCGCCCGGCTTGAAGTCGTCGTCGATCTTCTTGCCGTTGACGTGGAGCTCCACCGCTCCGGCGTCGCCGAGGACGAGGTTGACCTTCTCGCTGTCCTGGAAGGTCTGGGACTCGCCCTGCTTGAGCAGGCCGTCGAAGAGCATCCGGCCGTTGTGGTCCTTGGCGAAGATCCAGCTCTTGCCGTCGGTGGCCGTGACCTGGACGGTCACCTTGTCCTGCGGGGCCGCGGCGATGGCGCTGTCGGAGGGCTCCGGCTTCTCGTCGACGGGCTTCTCGGTCTTCGGTGTCGGCGTGGCGGGCGCGCTGGTCGACGGGGTGGTGCCGTCGGCGACGTCGGCCGTGCCGTCGTCGCCCTTGAACGCCGTGAATCCGACGAAGCCGACCACGGCGACGATCGCGGCGACCATGGCCGCGGTCCAGTTCGGCCCGCGCCGCTCGGGGCGGATACGTTCCGCCTCGAACATGGGTGCGGCCGGGGTGGGTGCCGGCCGACCGCCGTGGGCGGCGTCGTACTGCTCCATCAGCTGGGCGGGGTCCAGGTGGACGGCCCGTGCGAGCGTCCGGATGTGACCGCGCGCGTAGACGTCGCCGCCGCAGGGCGCGAAGTCGTCCGCTTCGATGGCGTGCACGATGGCGATGCGGACGCGGGTGGCGGTACTGACGTCGTCGACGGTGAGCCCGGCCGCGATGCGGGCCTGCTGCAGGGCTCGGCCGATGGAGGGGTGGGCTGCCTCGGAAACGTCTTCGAACGGACGCTCGTCTTCAGGGGAGTTGCTGCCGATGGACACGGGGGCGCCTTTCGAGCGTATAGCCACCTGTGCTGGAGGTTCAGTCTAGGGGGGTTGCGAAAGGGAGGGGCAACCGGGCGGTAGGACTTTGTACGCCATCGGTATGGCCGGACACACCGATGACGGGCCAGATACGACTTCCGGGTGGAACCCGCACCTGTCCGCTCGCTCAACTGGACGTACGGCGAGGGGAAACGGTTGCCCGCCGTTCTCTAACGGGTGAGTCACGGACGCCCGCCGTCCCCACGGAAGAAACGTCTACTCCCCAGGCTCCCCGCGGATCACGGCGAGCACTCCGTCCAACTCGTCGGGTTTCACCAGAACGTCACGTGCCTTCGATCCCTCGCTCGGGCCGACGATGCTCCGCGACTCCATGAGGTCCATCAGCCGGCCGGCCTTGGCGAAGCCGACGCGCAACTTGCGCTGGAGCATCGAGGTCGACCCGAACTGGGTGGAGACGACCAGCTCGGCCGCCTGGCACAGCAGGTCGAGGTCGTCGCCGATGTCCTCGTCGATCTCCTTCTTCTGCTTGGTGCCCACGGTGACGTCGTCCCGGAAGACGGGCGCCATCTGGTCCTTGCAGTGCTGCACGATCACCGCGACCTCGGCCTCGGTGACGAACGCGCCCTGCATACGCGTCGGCTTGTTCGCACCCATCGGCAGGAACAGTCCGTCACCCTTGCCGATCAGTTTCTCGGCACCGGGCTGGTCGAGGATGACCCGCGAGTCGGCGAGCGAGGAGGTGGCGAACGCGAGCCGCGACGGCACGTTCGCCTTGATCAGACCGGTCACCACGTCCACCGACGGCCGCTGCGTGGCCAGCACCAGATGGATGCCGGCGGCGCGCGCGAGCTGCGTGATCCGCACGATCGAGTCCTCGACGTCACGCGGCGCGACCATCATCAGGTCGGCGAGCTCGTCGACGATCACCAGCAGATAGGGATACGGCTGAAGCTCGCGCTCACTGCCCTCGGGCTTCTTGACGGTCCCCTCCCGCACCGCGCGGTTGAAGTCGTCGATGTGCCGGTAGCCGTACGCCGCCAGGTCGTCGTAGCGCAGGTCCATCTCGCGTACGACCCACTGGAGCGCCTCAGCCGCCCGCTTGGGGTTGGTGATGATGGGCGTGATCAGGTGCGGGATGCCCTCGTAGGCGGTCAGCTCGACGCGCTTGGGGTCGACCAGGATCATCCGGACGTCCTCCGGGGTCGCCCGCATCATGACCGAGGTGATCAGACAGTTGATGCAGGACGACTTGCCGGACCCGGTGGCGCCGGCGACCAGTATGTGCGGCATCTTCGCCAGCGAGTGCATGACATAGCCGCCCTCGACGTCCTTGCCGAAGGCGACCAGCATCGGATCGTCGTCCTCGGCGGACTCGGCCAGCCGGAGCACATCTCCGAGGTTGACCATCTCGCGGTCGGTGTTCGGGATCTCGATGCCGACCGCGGACTTCCCGGGAATCGGCGAGATGATCCGCACGTCCGGGCTGGCGACGGCGTACGCGATGTTCTTCGTCAGGGCGGTGATCCGCTCGACCTTCACCGCGGGGCCGAGTTCGACCTCGTAGCGCGTGACCGTCGGGCCGCGGGTGAAGCCGGTGACCGCGGCGTCGACCTTGAACTCCGAGAAGACGTTGGTGAGCGAGGCGACCACCGCGTCGTTGGCGGCGCTGCGCACCTTGCCGGGGCCGCCGCGCGTGAGGAGGTCGAGCGAGGGCAGCGCGTAGGTGATGTCCCCGGACAGCTGGAGCTGCTCCGCGCGCGGCGGCAGCTCGCGCGGCGCCTCGGGAGCCGCCTTGGTCAGGTCGGGGACGGCGCCGGCCTTGACCTTCTCCTGCCTGGGCCGGCCGGCCGGGGCCGGGACGGGCGTCGGCGTGGTGGGCTCACGGTCACCGACGCTCACGCCCTGGGTGAGGTCGGCGACGATCCGCGACGGCGGCATGCCGTGCAGCACGGCCCCGTCGAGGTCGGCCGCGGCAGCCGCCGCGATGTCGACCGCGTCCATCCGCCGGTCCATCGCGGGCTGCGGCACGGCCGAGCGCCTGGGACGGCCGCGACGCCGGCTGAGGGCCTCCTGCTCGGCGCTGTCGGGGTCGAAGGCCTCAGGGGCGCCGGAGCGCCGCCGGGAGCGTGCGGGCAGCGCCTCACGCCACTGCTCGTCGTAGCGCTCCTCGTCGTCGCCGAACTCGTCGTACTCCTCGTCGGCCGCCGGGTCGTGCACCACGCCGAGACGCACCCCGAGCTGCCGCAGCCGCTGCGGAATGGCGTTGACGGGCGTGGCGGTGACCACGAGCAACCCGAAGACCGTGAGCAGCACGAGCAGCGGTACGGCGAGGACCTCGCCCATGGTGTACGTCAGCGGCGTCGCCGCGGACCAGCCGATGAGGCCGCCGGCGTCCCTTATCGCCTGCATGCCGTCGCTGCGGGCGGGCGAGCCGCAGGCGATGTGGACCTGCCCGAGCACACCGATGAGCAGCGCGGACAGTCCGATCACGATGCGGCCGTTGGCCTCGGGCTTCTCGGGGTGCCGGACGAACCGTACGGCGATGACGGCGAGCAAGATCGGCACCAGCAGGTCGAGTCGGCCGAAGGAGCCGGTCACCAGGATCTCGACGAGGTCGCCGACCGGGCCGCGCAGATCGGCCCAGGTCCCCGCGGCGACGATCAGCGCGAGGCCGAACAGCAGCAGCGCGACGCCGTCCTTGCGGTGGGCGGGGTCGAGGTTCTTCGCACCGTTCCCTATGCCGCGGAACACCGCTCCGACGGCGTGGGCCAGACCCAGCCAGAGGGCGCGCACGAGCCGGTAGATGCCCCCGGTGGGACTGGGGGCCGGTTTGGGCGCCGGCTTGGCGGCCGCGGCTTTCCGGGCGGGCGCCTTCTTCGCCGGGGCCTTTTTGGCGGCGGCCTTCTTCGCCGGAGCCTTCGCGGGAGCTGCTGCCTTCTTGGCGGGCTGCTTCTTCGCTGCGGAGGGACGTGAGGCCATGGTGTGAGGTTACCGGGGGAGACGACAGCGGACACGTGTGACCGCTGCTTCACCCGTTCGTGTCGCTCCCCAGGAGGCGCGGAACTGACGCATGCCCTCGCACCGCTGACACTCACTCACGCACAACTCCGGGCGCGGCATCCGTCGGTTCCGGTTCAGCTCTGCGACGTCACGGAGGGCGGACCGCTACCGGTGCCGGGCTCCAGCGCGTCCAGCGCCCGGCGCAGACCGGTGAGTTTGCGCTCCAGATGCGCCGCCGTGGCCACCGCCGCCGCGTCCGCCGACTCGTCGTCGAGCTGCTTGGACAGCGCCTCGGCCTGCTCCTCGACGGCCGCGAGCCTCGCGGACAGCTCCGCCAGCAGCCCCGGTGACTCCTTGTCGCCGCCGGCCGCCGCCTTGCCTCCGCCGCCCTCCAACTGGAGCCGCAGCAAGGCCGCCTGCTCCCGCAGCTGGCAGTTCTTCATGTACAGCTCGACGAACACCGAGACCTTCGCGCGCAGCACCCACGGATCGAACGGCTTGGAGATGTAGTCGACCGCACCCGCCGCGTACCCGCGGAAGGTGTGGTGCGGACCGTGATTGATCGCCGTCAGGAAGATGATCGGGATGTCCCGAGTCCGTTCTCGCCGCTTGATGTGCGCGGCCGTTTCGAAACCGTCCATTCCCGGCATCTGGACGTCCAGCAGAATGACCGCGAAGTCGTCCGTCAGCAGTGCCTTGAGCGCCTCTTCCCCGGACGATGCCCGCACCAGCGTCTGATCGAGCGCAGAGAGGATCGCCTCCAGCGCCAGCAGATTCTCCGGCCGGTCATCGACCAGGAGGATCTTGGCCTTCTGCACCATGGCCCGCCCTCCTCGCCCCGGCAGTGCACCGGGCGCCGCCCCTGGGGACGACTCCTTTGCGCCGCCCTTCCTTGTGCCGGTCATGGTAGCCGCACCCCGACCGTCGCCACACCCTGTCACCGTGATGTCACTGTGCACGTAGCAGGAACGCGGCGGAAGACCAGAAGGTTCCCCGAATCCCGCCCCACTACACGCCTTCGGACACCGTGAGTCAGCGACTCCCCGCGCCGCCGGACGGTTCCCGTCACTCGGCACGCATCCACTGGGCCATCACCGCCAGCAGGTGATCCGGGTCCACCGGCTTGGTGACGTAGTCGGAGGCACCCGACTCGATCGCCTTCTCCCGGTCGCCCTTCATCGCCTTCGCGGTCAGCGCGATGATCGGCAGGCCCGAGAACTGAGGCATCCGGCGGATCGCCGTGGTCGTCGCGTACCCGTCCATCTCCGGCATCATGATGTCCATCAGGACGACCGCCACGTCCTCGTGCTGCTCCAGGACCTCGATGCCCTCGCGGCCGTTCTCCGCGTACAGCACCGACAGCCCGTGCTGCTCAAGGACGCTGGTCAGGGCGAATACATTGCGGATGTCGTCATCGACGATCAGCACCTTCTCCCCGCCGAACCGGATGCCCCGCGGCCCCTGCGGCGCCGACTCCTGCCGCACGGGCGCCCACTGCTCGGGCCGGCCGACCTGCGGCTCGCCCCCGGCCGCGGACCGGCGCCGACGCCGGAACAGGGCGGCCGGACCGTTCTGCGTGTCCTGGTACGACCTCACCTCCGCCGGCGTCTGGATCTGCACCCCGGACAGCTCCGACCGCTCCCGCTTCCCACTCTCGGACGCCACCAGGTCGCCCGCCTCCAGCTGGGGCACCACCTGCTGGTAGCCCTGCGGCGGCAGCTCGCTCGGGTGCAGCGGCAGATACAGCGTGAACGTCGAGCCACGCCCCGGCTCGCTCTGGGCGTAGATCTCACCACCGAGCAGCTGCGCGATCTCCCGCGAGATCGACAGCCCGAGCCCGGTACCGCCGTACTTGCGGCTCGTGGTGCCGTCGGCCTGCTTGAACGCCTCGAAGATCACCCGCATCTTGCTCGCCGCGATCCCGATACCCGTGTCGGTCACCGAGAACGCGATCAACGGCGCGTCCGCGTCCGCCAGCGAACCGGCCTCCAGCAACTGCTCCCGGATCGCCACCGGCACGTCCGTCCCGGCCGGCCGGATGACCAGCTCCACCGAGCCGGAGTCGGTGAACTTCACCGCGTTGGACAACAGGTTGCGCAGCACCTGAAGAAGCCGCTGCTCGTCGGTGTGCAGCGTGGCCGGCAGCTCCGGCGACACCCGCACGGACAGATCCAGGCCCTTCTCCGCGGTGAGCGGACGGAAGGTGGCCTCCACGTAGTCCACGAGCTGCACGAGCGCGATGCGCGTCGGAGAGACGTCCATCTTGCCCGCCTCGACCTTCGACAGATCGAGGATGTCGTTGATCAGCTGGAGCAGGTCGGAACCGGCCCCGTGGATCGTCTCGGCGAACTCGACCTGCTTCGGCGAGAGGTTCCCCTCGGCGTTGTCCGCGAGGAGCTTGGCCAGGATCAGCAGCGAGTTGAGCGGCGTACGCAGTTCGTGCGACATGTTGGCCAGGAACTCGCTCTTGTACCGCATCGACACCGCGAGCTGCTCGGCCCGCTCCTCCAGAACCTGCCGCGCCTCCTCGATCTCGGTGTTCTTCACCTCGATGTCCCGGTTCTGCCGGGCCAACAGCTCGGCCTTCTCCTCCAGTTCGGCGTTGGACGCCTGGAGGGCCTTCTGCCGCTGCTCCAACTCCGCCGACCGTTCCCGCAGTTGCTCGGTCAGCTCCTGCGACTGCTTCAGCAACTGCTCCGTCTTGGTGTTGACGGAGATGGTGTTGACGCTGGTCGCGATCATCTCGGCGAGCTGGTTGAGGAAGTCCCTCTGGATCTGCGTGAACGGCGTGAAGGACGCCAGCTCGATCACACCGAGCACCTGGCCCTCGAACAGCACCGGCAGCACGATCACCTGCGCCGGCGGCGCCTCCCCGAGCCCCGAGGAGATCTTCAGATAGCCGCTCGGCGCGTTGGAGACGAGAATCGTCCGCTTCTCCTCGGCCGCCGTGCCCACCAGCGCCTCCCCCGGCCGGAACGAGGTCGGCATCGACCCCATCGAATAGCCGTAGGAGCCCAGCATCCGCAGCTCGTAGTGCTCGTCGGCACCTTCTGCCGGCGGCATCGCCAGGAAGAACGCGCCGTGCTGCGCGGCCACCAGCGGCGGCAGCTCGCTCATGATCAGCGAGGCCACGTCCTCCAGGTCTCGCCGGCCCTGCATCAGCGCGGACACGCGCGCGAGGTTGCCCTTGAGCCAGTCCTGCTCCTTGTTGGCGATCGTGGTGTCGCGCAGGTTGGCGATCATCTTGTTGATGTAGTCCTGGAGTTCCTGGATCTCGCCGGAGGCGTCCACGTCGATCTTCAGGTTCAGGTCGCCCCGCGTCACCGCGGTCGCCACGCGCGCGATGGCACGCACCTGCCGGGTCAGGTTCCCGGCCATCTCGTTCACCGACTCGGTGAGGTCCCGCCAGGTGCCGTCGACGTCACGCACGCGCGCCTGACCGCCGAGCTGCCCCTCCGTACCCACCTCGCGGGCGACCCGGGTCACCTCCTCGGCGAACGACGACAGCTGGTCGACCATCGTGTTGATGGTCGTCTTCAGCTCGAGGATCTCCCCGCGTGCATCGATGTCGATCTTCTTCGTCAGGTCGCCCTTGGCGATGGCCGTCGTGACCATGGCGATGTTGCGCACCTGGCCGGTCAGGTTGGACGCCATCTGGTTCACCGACTCGGTGAGGTCCTTCCACGTGCCCGCCACACCGGGTACGTGCGCCTGCCCGCCGAGGATGCCGTCCGTGCCCACCTCGCGGGCCACCTTGGTGACCTGGTCGGCGAACGAACTCAGCGTCTTCACCATGGTGTTGAAGGTGTCGGCGAGCTGCGCGACCTCGCCGCGCGCCTCGATCGTCACCGTCCGCGTCAGGTCACCGTTGGCGACGGCCGCCGCGACCTGGGAGATGTTGCGCACCTGCATGGTCAGGTTCTTGGCCATCAGGTTGACGTTGTCGGTGAGGTCCTTCCAGATGCCCGTGACGCCCGACGCGTGCGCCTGGCCGCCCAGGATGCCCTCGGTGCCCACCTCGCGGGCCACCCGGGTCACCTGCTCGGCGAACGACGACAGCTGGTCCACCATCGTGTTGACGGTGGTGACGAGCTCGAGGATCTCGCCCTTGGCGTCGACGGTGATCTTCTTCGACAGGTCGCCCTTGGCGACCGCGGTCGTGACCTCGGCGATCTGACGCACCTGGATGGTCAGGTTGTTCGCCATGAAGTTCACGGACTGCGTGAGGTCCTTCCAGGTGCCGGAGACACCCTGCACCTCGGCCTGACCACCGAGCTGCCCCTCCGTACCCACCTCACGGGCCACCCGCGTGACCTCCTGGGCGAACGACGACAGCTGGTCGACCATCGTGTTCAGGGTGTTCTTCAACTCCAGGATCTCCCCGCGCGCGTCCACGGTGATCTTCTGGGAGAGGTCACCGCGGGCCACGGCGGTGGCGACCTGCGCGATGTTGCGCACCTGCGCGGTGAGGTTGCCGGCCATGCCGTTCACCGAGTCCGTCAGGTCCCGCCACACGCCGGCGACACCCGGCACCTGCGCCTGGCCGCCGAGCTGCCCTGCGGTGCCCACCTCGCGCGCCACCCGGGTCACCTGGTCGGCGAAGGCCGACAGCTGGTCGACCATCGTGTTGATGGTGTTCTTCAGCTCCAGGATCTCGCCGCGCGCGTCGACATCGATCTTCTGGGAGAGGTCGCCCCGCGCCACGGCCGTCGTCACCTGCGCGATGTTGCGCACCTGCGAGGTCAGGTTCCCCGCCATCGAGTTGACGGAGTCGGTGAGTTCCTTCCACGTACCGGACACGCCGTCGACGCGGGCCTGGCCACCGAGCCGGCCCTCCGTGCCCACGTCCCGGGCCATCCTCGTCACCTGGTCGGCGAACGACGACAGCTGGTCCACCATCGTGTTCACGGTGTTCTTCAGCTGCGCCATCTCACCGGACACGTCCACGGTGACCTTCTGCGACAGATCGCCGTTGGCCACCGCCGTCGTCACCTGGGCGATGTTCCTCACCTGTCCGGTGAGATTCCTGAACGCCGTGTTGACGGAGTCCGTCAGATCCTTCCACGTCCCGGCCGCGCCCGACACCTGCGCCTGACCGCCCAGCTCACCCTCGACACCGATCTCCCGCGCCACCCGCGTGACCTCGGCACCGAAGGCCGACAGCTGGTCGACCATCCCGTTGACGGTATTCTTCAGCTCCAGCATCTCGCCGGCCACGTCCACCGTGACCTTCTGGGAGAGGTCGCCGTTGGCCACCGCCGTCGTCACCGCCGCGATGTCCCGCACCTGCGTGGTGAGGTTGCGGAACACGGTGTTGACCGAGTCGGTGAGGTCCTTCCAGGTGCCCGCCGCGCCCGGCACGTTGGCCTGACCGCCCAGCTGGCCCGCCGCACCGACCTCGTTGGCGACCCGCGTGACCTCGTCCGCGAAGGTCCGCAGCGTCTCGGTCATCTGGTTGATCGTGTCGGCGAGCTGCGCGACCTCACCGCGCGCGGACACCGTCACCTTCTGCGACAGGTCACCGTTGGCGACCGCCGTGGTGACCTCCGCGATCCCCCGCACCTGAGCCGTGAGGTTTCCGGCCATGGTGTTCACAGAATCGGTGAGTTCTTTCCACACACCGTCGACGCCGGACACCCGCGCCTGACCGCCGAGGATGCCCTCGGTGCCCACCTCACGGGCCACCCGGGTCACCTCCGACGAGAACGCCGAGAGCTGGTCCACCATCGTGTTGACGGTGTTCTTCAGCTCCAGCATCTCGCCTTCGACATGCACGGTGACCTTGCGTGACAGGTCACCCTTGGCCACTGCCGTCGTCACCAGCGCGATGTCGCGCACCTGCGCCGTCAGCCGCTCCGCCATCGTGTTGACGGACTCCGTCAGGTCCTTCCAGGAACCCGACATACCGCGCACCTGGGCCTGCCCGCCCAGCTTGCCCTCGGTGCCCACCTCACTGGCCACACGCGTGACCTCGTCGGTGAACGTCGACAACTGGTCGACCAGGTTGTTGACCGTCCGCCCGACCTTCAGGAACTCCCCGCGCAGCGGATGCCCGGTCCCCTCCGGGGTGTGCGTCCGCAGCTCCATCCGCGGCGACAGATCACCCTCGGCCACCGCCGACAGCACCCGCCCGACCTCGGAAACCGGCCGTACGAGGTCGTCGACCAGCGCGTTCGAGTTGTCGATGGCGGTCGCCCAGGAGCCCTCGCAGGCGCCCGTCTCCAGCCGCTCGGTGAGCTTTCCCTCACGCCCCACCATGCGCCGTACCCGCGACAACTCACCCGTGAGGTGCAGATTGCGGTCCGCCACCTCGTTGAAGACGGCCGCGATCTCCGACATCACGCCGTCGCCGGACACCGTGAGCCGCTTGCGGAAGTTCCCCTCCCGCATCGACACCAGGGCAGCCAGCAGCCGGTTCAGGGCCGCGGTGTCCACCGTGGTGGTCCCGCCACGGTGTGAGCGCTGCCCGCTCAGGGTCTGTCCGCCTTTCGCGCGCGCCTTCGTGCCCCGCGTCGCTGCGCCAGACTCCACGTTGTCCCTCCCGGAGGGGTCGACCGTCGTACTGCCGATGTAATCAGGCAGGCCCAAGAGGCTGCTGCCCGGCGAACACACAAGACACCCAGTCTGCCGGACCTTCACAAGAAGCCTGCCCAGTGTTTCACCCCCGCCGAACCCGGCCATAACAGTTCGGCAGCTTTCGCACACCGTCCGCACACCCTGAGGCGGAAACACAGCTGACCGGCATCCGCAAGGGTAGGGAAGGTAAGTAACCTTGCATGCGGCTGTCCAGCCACGCCGGTCCGTCCGGCCTGGGCGGTGGCACGAGCACGAGCGGGCATCGGAGGGGCGGCCGCACACATGACCACCGGACTGATCCCGGGGGGACAGCCCCCGGACCCCCGGCCGACGAACGCGCTTCCGCCGCGACCGCGACGCGAGCAGGACAGCCGGGAAGAAGCCCAGCACGTCATCGACGACCGGCCGAGGAGTTCTGTGATCACCGCGCGCGCGGCTGCCACCTTCGAGCCCGTCGGGCGCTCCGTCGCGACCGCCCGCGCGTTCGTCCGCGACACCCTCCAGGGCTGGGGTTTCGCCGACATCATCGACGACGCCGTCGTCCTCACGAGCGAACTGGTGACGAACGCGGTCGTCCACGCGGGAACCCACGCCGACCTCCTGTGCCTGCGCCACGAGGACGGCGTACGCATCGAGGTCGCCGACCGCTATCCGGAGCGTGAGATCCCCCTCCAGGGCTCCCTCGCCACCATGGGCAGCCCCGACCGGGAGGGCGGCCGCGGCCTCCAGCTGTGCGCGGCCATCGCCGGCCGCTGGGGCGTCGACTACACGCCCACCCACAAAACCGTCTGGTTCCAGCTCGACCTGCCCGACCGCCCGGTGGGCACCCGCACGGCCGGCCCCGCGCTCCCCGCCGAACTGCTGCCACTCGCCGACAGCCGCGTCCGCGTCGCCGTCGTCCAGATCGACCGCACCGGCGCCATCTCCGCGTGGAACGAGGACGCCGAGGAACTCTTCGGCTACCCGGCCGACCAGGTCGTCGGCAAGCCCCTCACCGACCTCGCGGCCTGGCCGCACACCCCCGGCACCAGCACCGGCATCGTCGAGGCACTCCAGCTCTCCCGCTGGGAGGGCAGCTACGGCATCCGCGGCGCCAACGGCCGCGTGACCCCGGTGTACGCCTCCCATCTGCGCGTCCGCGACACCGAGGGCGACCCCTCCACGGTCTGTCTCCTGGTCCGCAACCACGAACGCGCGGTCCTGCAGTCACCGACCCGTGTCCCCGTCACCGACGGCCCCGCCGACGGCCAGAGCGCGGACCCCTTCGAGGTCTTCATCGGCTCCCCCGCCCCCGACGACCTCGACGGCCTCCTCCAGCGCACCGTCGAACGCGCCCGCGACATGCTCGACGGCGACTCCGCCTTCCTGCTCCTGGCGACGGACGACGAGACGGAACTGGAGGTTCGCGCCTCCACGGGCCTGCCCTCGGCCCGCCAGCGCTTCGCCCGCGTCCCCGTCGAGGCGGGCCCCGGCCGCTACAGCTCCGCCCGCATGCCGGCCGTCCACGAGGACCTCCTCGCGGTGCCCGGCGCGGTCCCCCTCCTCAGCGGCACCGGCATGCGCTCGGTCGTCACGGTCCCGCTGAAGGTCGAGGGCCGCCTCACCGGCTCCCTTGGCGTCGCGGCCGAGGGGCCGGGCCGCTACTCCAACGAGGAGGCGCTGCGCCTCCAGTTCGCCGCGGACCGCATCGCCCTTGCCGTCGAGTCGGCCCGCCTCGGCGAGCTGGAGCGGCTGCGCCGCGGCTCCCTCAGCTTCCTCGTCGAGGCCTCCGACCTGCTGGCCGGCACCCTCGACCGCGACCAGACCCTGGCCCTGATGGCCCAGATGACGGTCCCGACCCTCGCCACCTGGTGCGCGGTCTACACGATCGCCGACCAGGCCTCCGACCCGTACCTGTCGTACGTCCTGCACGAGGACGAGGAACTCATCGACGGCATCAAGTCGTTGCTCTCGAAGATCGCCCCGCCGGACCCGGTACCCACCCCCGGCGCCCGCGTCTGGTCCGCCCCCGGCGAGGCGGCCCACGACGCGGCCCTGCGCAGTTCCATGCGCACCCTCGGCCTGACCGGCGGCCCGACCCACCAGATGTCCTCGGGCATCGGTCCCACCCTCGCCACGGCGTCCGCGGTGGGCGGCGAGACCGTCGTCCTGCCCCTGGTCGCCCGCAACCGCGTCATCGGCATGCTGACCCTCGGCAAGCCCACCGACGAGCACTTCCGCCAGGAGATCCTGGAACTGGCCGAGGACCTGAGCCGCAGAGCGGCCCTCGCCCTCGACAACGCCCGCCTCTACTCCGAGCGCACGGCCATCAGCCAGTCCCTCCAGCGCAGCCTCCTGCCCCCCGAGCTGCCCGACATCGACGGCGTCGAGGTCGAGGTCATCTACCGCGCCGCCGGCGAGGGCAACGAGGTCGGCGGCGACTTCTACGACCTCTTCCCGATCAGCGACGGCGCCTACGGCTTCGCGATCGGCGACGTCTGCGGCACCGGCCCGCACGCGGCGGCGGTGACGGGCCTCGCCCGGCACGCCCTGCGTCTGCTGGCGCGGGAGGGCCTCAGCGGCCCGGCGGTCCTGGAGCGCCTCAACTCGGCGATCCTCGACGAGGGCGCCCGCAGCCGCTTCCTGACCCTCCTCTACGGCGAGATGCGACCGCAGCCGGACGGCAGCGCGGAGTTGAAGGTGGTCTGCGCCGGCCACCCCCTCCCTCTGCGGCTGCGCCAGGACGGCACGGTCGAGCCCGCCGCCGAACCCCAGCCGCTCCTCGGCGTCATGGAGGACCTGGAGCTGTACGAGCAGACGGTCGTCCTCGATCCGGGAGATGTACTGCTCTGCGTCACCGAGCGCCGTGAAGGGACCCGCATGCTGGGCGACGACGGCCTCGCGGACGTGCTCACCACCTGCACGGGCCTCACGGCGGGCGCCGTCGCGGCCCGCATCATGCGCGCGGTGGAGCGCTTCGCGTCGGACGCCCCGTCCGACGACATGGCGATCCTCGCGATGCGCGTGGCATGACGGCGTGAGGAAAGAACCCTCCAGAAACGAAGAATCCCCCCGCCCGAAAGGGCGAGGGGATTCTTTGTCGTGGAGCCCCCTAACGGAATCGAACCGTTGACCTTCTCCTTACCATGGAG
>NZ_MUBA01000114.1 GCF_002154575.1 Streptomyces bobili | reverse complement strand
GTCTCCGGTCCAGACACGCACGGGACGCCAGGCCTAGGCCTCCGGACCCTTCCGGAGGACCTGCGGACCCGCCCCCTCCGGAAAGGACTGGCGCCCGCCAAGTTTTACGTATAACCNNGGTCACCCTCGTCGTCGACGACTACGACGAGGCGATCCGCTTCTACACCGAGGCGGTCGGCTTCCGGCTCGTCGAGGACGAGGCCCGCCCCGACGGCTCCCGCTGGGTCGTCGTGCGGCCCGGCGGGCACCAGGAGGGCACCGGCCTGCTGCTCGCCAGGGCCAAGGACGACGCCCAGCGCTCCCGGATCGGAGACCAGACCGGCGGCCGGGTCGGCTTCTTCCTGCACACCGAGGACTTCGCGGGCGACCACGCCCGGATGAGCGCCGCCGGCGTGACCTTCCTGGAGGAGCCCCGCCACGAGTCGTACGGCTCCGTCGCCGTCTTCCGGGACCTCTACGGAAACCGCTGGGACCTGCTCCAGCCCGCCGGCTGACCGGCCCCGCACCCGCCCCACCGCCCAGCCCGTCCAGCCCGAGGAAAGACCCGCCATGACCGCTACGCGCGTAGACACCGCCACCCTCCGCCGGCTCCCCAAGGCCGTCCTGCACGACCACCTCGACGGCGGTCTGCGCCCCGCCACCGTCGTCGAGCTGGCGGCCGCGGTCGGCCACACCCTGCCGACGACCGACCCCGACGAGCTGGCCGCCTGGTACTTCGAGGCCGCCAACTCCGGCGACCTGGTCCGCTACATAGCGACCTTCGAACACACCCTCGCCGTCATGCAGACCCGCGAGGGCCTGCTGCGCACGGCGGAGGAGTACGTCCTCGACCTGGCCGCCGACGGTGTCGTGTACGGCGAGGTGCGCTACGCCCCCGAGCTGAACACCAACGGCGGGCTGGCCCTCGCCGAGGTCGTCGAGACCGTCCAGGAGGGCCTCGCGGCCGGTATGGCCAAGGCCGCCGCGGCCGGTACTCCGGTCCGGGTCGTCACCCTGCTCTGCGGGATGCGGATGTTCGACCGCGTCCGCGAGGCCGCCGACCTCGCCGTCGCCTTCCGGGACGCGGGCGTCGTCGGCTTCGACATCGCGGGCGCCGAGGACGGCTTCCCGCCCGCCGACCACCTGGACGCCTTCGAGCACCTGCGCCGCGAGAACGTCCCCTTCACCATCCACGCCGGTGAGGCCCACGGCCTGCCCAGCATCCACCAGGCCCTCCAGGTCTGCGGAGCCCAGCGCATCGGCCACGGCGTGCGCATCACCGACGACATCGTCGACGGCAAGCTCGGCCGCCTGGCCGGCTGGGTGCGGGACCGCCGTATCACGCTGGAGATGTGCCCGACGTCCAACCTCCAGACCGGCGCGGCCACCTCCATCGCCGAGCACCCGATCACCGCGCTGAAGGACCTCGGCTTCCGCGTCACCCTCAACACCGACAACCGTCTGGTCTCGGGGACGACGATGACCCGCGAGATGTCGCTGCTGGTCGAGGAGGCGGGCTGGACGGTCGAGGACCTGCGCACCGTCACGGTGAACGCCCTCAAGAGCGCGTTCATCCCGTTCGACGAGCGCCAGGCCCTCATCCAGGACGTCGTCCTGCCGGGCTACGCCGCCGCGCTCTGAAGGAGCCCGCGCACATAGGCGGCCTGTCCGACGTGCTGGAGATCGTCGGACAGGACACTGACCAGGCGTACGCCGAGCGTGACCGGCGGGTCCCAGCGCTCGTCCACGACGCGCTCCAGCTCCGCCGCGGTCACCCCGCGCAGCGCCTGGAGCGTCTGCGCGTGGACGGCGTCGTAGTACCCGGTGAGGAGGCCGCCGTCGGTGACCCGCACCTTGCCGACCTTCGCCGCGCTGTGCCCGTACCCGGTGTCCAGGCGTGGCAGGTCCAGGCCGAACCGTTTCTCCCACTCCTGTGACAGCCACACCTGATCGAGGCCGAAGGCGTCGGCCATGTGGTCGTCCTGGACACGGGTGAGGTGCCAGACCAGCCAGGCGACCGAGTTGGTCTCGGCGGTCGGCCGGGCGTTCAGGTCGTCGGGGTCCAGGCCTCCGACGGCGGCGTGGACCTCTTCCTGGATGCGGCCGTAGCCGTCGATGAGGATGTCCTTCGCGTGCATACGTCCACCATCGCAAACCCGCCGCCCAGGCGCCGCCTCTCGGCAGGACTCCCGCCCGCGTTCCGCCACCCGCGTCCCGTCACCCGTGTTCCGTCTCCAGCAGGGCCATCAGCGCGCGTGCCGCCGGGCTGGTCGCGCGGGCGGGCGGCAGCAGCGCGACGGTCTCGTACACCACCTCGCCGGTCCCCTTGAGGGGCAGCGCGGTGAGCGCCTCCCGCTTGTGCCGGAAGTGGCGCGGTACGACGGCGATGCCGAGGTTCTCGTCCACCAGGTCCAGCAGGCTGTGCACGTCGTTGACCTCCAGCGCGACCGTCCGGCGGACCCCGGCCGCCGCGAAGGCCGCGTCGGTGGCGCGGCGCGGGCCCCAGTCGGGGTGGAAGTCGACGAACACCTCGTCGGCGACGTCGGCCGGGGTGAGCGCGGCGGCGGCGCCGGTGAGGCGGTGGTCGGGATGGCACAGGACGTACATCGGCTCGTCGGTGAGTGACGCGGAGCGCAGCTGTTCGCTGTCCGCCTGTGTGCGGTAGGCGAAGGCCAGGTCCAGCCGTCCGGCGGCCACCTCCTCGGCGAGGGCGCCCGAGCCGGACTGCCGCAGCCGGATCTCCACGTCCGGGTGGCGCCGCCGGAACGCGGCCAGCAGCCCCGCCACATGCACCCCGGCGATGCACTGCTCGGTGCCCACGGACAGGGTGCCGCGCACCACGCCCTGCACGGCCGCCACCGCCTCGTGGGCGGCCCGTACCTGTGCCAGGATCCGTTCCGCCTCCGCGAGCAGCGCGCGGCCCGCCTCGGTCAGCGTCACCCGACGGGTGGTACGGACGAACAGGGGCGCCCTCAGTTCGCGCTCCAGCGCGCGGATGGACGCCGACAGCCCCGACTGGGAGACCATCAGGCGTTCGGCGGCACGGGTGAAGTGCTGGTCCTCGGCGACCGCGACGAAGTGCTGGAGGTGGCGCAGTTCCATGATTGAGAAGCGTAGCCGCTGAATACCATCGGATTCTTCTGTTGGACCACTACCCGCAGGCAGGGCGAGAGTGGGTGAAGGTCCCGCGAACCGATCTACGGTTGCCACGGACCGAACTTCCGAGCCAACCCCCCTCCTGGAGTCGCGTTGTACACCGCACACCCCGACCGCTACGCGCACATGCCCTACCGGCGCACCGGACGCAGCGGCCTGAAGCTCCCCGCGCTCTCGCTCGGACTGTGGCACAACTTCGGGCCCGACCGTCCCGTGGAGACCCAGCGGGCCATCCTGCGCCGCGCCTTCGACCTCGGCATCACGCACTTCGACCTGGCGAACAACTACGGCCCGCCGCCCGGCGCCGCCGAGTCCGCGCTGGGCGAGTTCCTGAAGGCCGACTTCGCGCCGTACCGCGACGAGCTGGTGATCTCCACCAAGGCCGGCTATCTGATGTGGCCGGGCCCGTACGGCGAGTGGGGTTCGCGCAAGTACGTGCTGTCCTCCCTGGACCAGAGCCTGACCCGGATGGGCCTCGACTACGTCGACATCTTCTACTCGCACCGCCCCGACCCGGAGACTCCGCTGGAGGAGACGATGGGCGCCCTGCACTCCGCGGTCCAGCAGGGCAAGGCGCTCTACGTCGGCGTCTCCAACTACTCGGCCGAGCAGACCCGCGAGGCCGCGCGCATCCTGGGCGAGCTGGGCACCCCGCTGCTCATCCACCAGCCGCGCTACTCGATGCTCGACCGGCGCCCCGAGAGCGAGGGCCTGCTCGACGCGCTGGACGAGCTCCAGGTCGGCTCCATCGTCTTCTCCCCGCTGGAGCAGGGCGTGCTCACCGCCCGCTACCTCGACGGCATCCCGGAGGACTCGCGGGCCGCGAGCGACAGCCCCTTCCTGAACTCCGAGGCACTGACCGGCGAGCTGGTGGGCAAGCTGCGCGCCCTCGACGACATCGCCAAGTCCCGCGGCCAGTCCCTGGCCCAGCTCGCGCTGGCGTGGGTGCTGCGCGGCGGCCGGGTCACCTCCGCCCTCGTCGGCGCGAGCAGCGCCCGGCAGATCGAGGACAGCGTCGGTGCCCTGGACAACCTGGACTTCGAGGCGGACGAGCTGGCCCGCATCGACGCGGTGATCAACGGCTGAGCCGTTCCGTCAGGCGGACGGTGACGACGTCCCCCTCCTTCTTCCCGATGGCCCTGCGCACCTCGGCCTTGACGGGGAGTTTGTGGGTGCCGTCCCCGAGGGCCATGAACGAACTCCGGAACGGATGTCCGTCGACGGTTCCGCTGATCTTGACCAGTCCGCGGGTGCCGAAGAAATCGACGGACTCCGGCCAGATCACATAGGTCCAGCCGCCGTTCCCGGGGCTCTTGCGCAGGACGGCGTCGAATTCCGCTTCCACGCGTTCCCGGTGTTCCACTTGTCCCTCGGCAGCCATGACGTCCTCCACTCGCGGCGGTCTTCCGGTCTTCATTTCCGGCCCTCTTCCGGCCCTCTTCCGGCCCTCTTCGGGGCAGACCGCCGCGAGCGAGTGAATTCATCGGTCAGGCTCCGACACCCGCCTTGGGGGTCGATTACCTCCCCGTATTGACGGAGCCCACGTCCCGCCCGCCGTATTTCGGCCATGAACGGCGTGGAATATGCCAAGAGACTGGCCAAAAAAGCATGGTGACAGTGTTTCAGTAGTCAACATACTCAAACAGCAGGGGCAGTTCATCCCGCAGGAGCCGCACGGAAAGCGAGGCCCGCACCGGCAGCGAGCGACGGGGGAGAAGGACGTGCACGACGAATTCCTGTGCCATGTCACCGCGTACGGAGTGTGCGACGGCCGCCGTATCGGCGTACCGCTCGGCACCTACCGGGCCCCGACGCTGGCGCTCGCGCTGTGGTGGCTGCGCGACCGTGCCTCCTGGATCGCCGAGCGGCTCGACCCGCAGCCGGAGAGTACGCGCATCCCGCCGCACGCCCTGGTCCCCGTCGCCGACACCGCGCCGGACGTCCCCCGCCTGCTGCGGGCCTGGTGCGCCGACCTCGACCGGCAGGAACTGGTCGCCGACGAACTGGCTGTCGGGCGACTGGTACGGATCGCCGTGAGTGACGAGACCACCGAGTACGAGCTGCTCGCCGAGTCCGTCGACGCCCTGCGTATGCAGCGGACCATCCCGCCACTGGTGATGCCGGTCGGCTGACCGGACGCCCGCGACCGGATCTCCCACCCGGCGCACAAGGGTGCGAATCGGTAGAATTCCCGCATGGCGGAATCGCCGATCAACCCCACCGCACCCGAACTCGTGCTGGAGACCGAGACGGGCGCCACGGTGATGATCCCGGGCCACGACTACCGCGTCGGCCGCGACCCGCTCAGCGACATCGTCCTCGACGACGCCCGGGTCTCCTGGCACCACGCGGTGCTGCGCCCCGACGGAGACCACTGGACCCTCGCGGACGAGCACAGCACCAACGGCACCTACGCCGACGGGCGCCGCGTCCACGAATGGGGCATCGGACCTGGCAGCGTCATCCGCTTCGGCAGCCCCGACGACGGCCCGTGCGCCGTCCTGACCGGCCGCCCGAGGCCGGCACCGCAGCGCCCCTCCGCGGTGGCCAACCCCGCCGTGACCGGGACGTTCCGGCGCCCCACCACCGTCCGCCCCCTGCCC
>NZ_MUBA01000113.1 GCF_002154575.1 Streptomyces bobili | reverse complement strand
CAGGCCCTGCCCGCGGGCAGGAGCGCCACCCCGAGGGGGTTGCGCTCCCATTCCCAGCGGCAGACCTCGGGATCCGGTGCGACGGATGCCAGCCATTCGACGGCCGTCTTCGCCCCAGCCATGTGGGACCTCCCTGTGTCTCGTCGACGCGTGCGCGTCACCAGGGAGAGGGAGGTTTCCGCCGGGCATTACGCGGGTTCGGCACCCTCCTTGGAGTGAACCGGCTCACTACGGGGCGAAAGTGTCAGCTGTCGAAGCCCAGCCCGAGCCGGTCCATGGTCCGCAGCCACAGATTGCGGCGCCCGTCGTGCGAGTCCGCCCGTGCCAGCGACCACTTGGTGAGCGCGATGCCGGTCCAGGCGAAGGGCTCCGGGGGGAACGGCAGCGGCTTCCTGCGGACCATCTCCAGCGAGGTCAGCTCGGTGGGCTCGCCGGCCAGCAGGTCGAGCATCACCTCGGCGCCGAACCGGGTCGCGCCCACACCGAGCCCGGTGTACCCGGCGGCGTACGCCACCTTCCCCCGGTGGGCCGTGCCGAAGAACGCCGAGAAGCGCGAGCAGGTGTCGATGGCACCGCCCCACGCGTGCGTGAAGCGCAGCCCCTCCAGCTGGGGGAAGCAGGTGAAGAAGTGCTCGGCGAGCTTGGCGTAGGTCTCCGGCCGGTCGTCGTACTCGGCGCGCACCCGGCCGCCGTACGGGTAGATCGCGTCGTAGCCGCCCCACAGGACGCGGTTGTCGGCGGAGAGCCGGAAGTAGTGGAACTGGTTGGCGCTGTCGCCGAGGCCCTGCCGGTTCTTCCAGCCGATCGCGTCGAGCTGTCCGGCGCTCAGCGGTTCCGTCATCAGCGCGTAGTCGTAGACCGGCACGGTGTAGGCGCGGACCCGCTTGACCAGGTTGGGGAAGACGTTCGTGCCGAGGGCGACCTGCCGCGCGCGGACCTGCCCGTACGGGGTGCGTACGGCCATCCCCGCGGCGTGCGGTTCGAGCGTCAGCGCGGGGGTGTGCTCGTGGACGCGGACGCCGAGGCGCAGGCACGCCTGCTTCAGGCCCCACGCCAGTTTCGCCGGGTGGAGCATGGCCACTCCCCGGCGGTCGTACAGCCCCGCCCGGAAGGTGGGTGAGGCGACCTGCTCGCGGACCGCGTCGCCGTCGAGGAACTCGATGCCCCCGGCGAGGCCCTTGGCGTCGATCTCCTCGTACCAGTCGCGCAGTTCGCTGGCCTGGTACGGCTCGGTCGCCACATCGATCTCGCCGGTGCGCTCGAAGTCGCAGTCGATGCCGTAGCGGGCGACGGCCGCCTCGATCTGGTCGAGGTTGCGGGCGCCCAGTTCCTCGAGCCGGTGGATCTCGTCCGGCCAGCGGGTCAGCCCGTTGGACAGGCCGTGGGTGAGGGAGGCCGCGCAGAAGCCTCCGTTGCGGCCCGAGGCGGCCCAGCCCACCTCGCGGCCCTCCAGCAGCACCACGTCCCGCCGCGGCTCGCGCTCCTTGGCGATCAGCGCGGTCCACAGTCCGCTGTACCCGCCGCCCACGACCAGCAGATCGCAGGTCGTGGCGGCGGTGAGCGCGGGCTCGGGGTGGGGCTTTCCCGGATCGTCCAGCCAGTAGGGAACCGGCTGCGCCTCCGAGAGCGACGTCGTCCAGTGATTGTCCCTGCCACGGCTCATGGCGCTTGGGGCCATGATTTCCAACTCCCTACGGGCGCTTACGCCTTCTGCTTGTTGCGGCGGTTGTTGATGACCATCGAGGTCAGGACGATCAGGACGGCGACGAGGAACATGGCCGTACCGATGACGTTGATCTGGACGGGCGTTCCGCGCTGTGCCGAGCCCCAGACGAACATGGGGAAGGTGACGGTGGAACCCGCGTTGAAGTTGGTGATGATGAAGTCGTCGAAGGAGAGCGCGAAGGCGAGCAGCGCGCCCGCGGCGATTCCCGGTGCGGCGATCGGCAGGGTGACCCGCAGGAAGGTCTGGAGCGGGCCGGCGTACAGGTCCTGGGCCGCCTGTTCGAGCCTGGGGTCCATCGACATGACGCGTGCCTTGACGGCCGTCACGACGAAGCTGAGGCAGAACATGATGTGCGCGATGAGGATCGTCCAGAAGCCGAGCTGCGCGCCCATGTTGAGGAACAGGGTGAGCAGCGAGGCCGCCATGACGACCTCGGGCATGGCCATGGGCAGGAAGATCAGCGAGCTGACGGCGCCCCGCGCGCGGAAGCGGTAGCGGACGAGCGCGAAGGCGATCATCGTGCCGAGCGCGGTCGCGCCGAGCGTCGCCCAGAACGCGATCTGGAGGCTGAGCGAGAGCGAGCCGCACAGGCCGGAGACCCCGCAGGGGTCCTTCCAGGCGTCGGTGGAGAACTGCTGCCACGCGTAGTTGAAGCGGCCCTTCGGTTTGTTGAAGGAGAACACCGTGACGACGACGTTGGGCAGCAGCAGAAAGGCGAGCGTGAGAAGCCCCGCGATGACGACGAATTTCCTCTTGAACCAGTTGACGAGAGGCATCAGACCAGATCCTCCGTCCCGGACCTGCGGATGTAGAAGGTGACCATGAAAAGGATCGCGGCCATGAGGATGAAGGAGAGCGCCGCGGCCGTCGGATAGTCCAGCACCCGCAGGAACTGCGTCTGGATGACGTTTCCGATCATGCGGGTGTCGGTGGAGCCGAGGAGTTCGGCGTTGACGTAGTCGCCGGACGCCGGGATGAAGGTCAGCAGCGTGCCGGAGACCACGCCCGGCATCGACAGCGGGAAGGTGACCTTGCGGAAGGTGGTCACGGGCCTGGCGTACAGGTCGCCGGCCGCCTCGTGCAGCCGTCCGTCGATGCGCTCCAGCGAGGTGTAGAGCGGCAGGATCATGAACGGCAGGAAGTTGTACGTCAGTCCGCAGACCACGGCCAGCGGCGTGGCCAGCACCCGGTCCCCCGCGGTCCAGCCGAGCCAGCTCGTCACGTCCAGCACGTGCAGTGTGTTGAGGGCGCCGACGACGGGCCCGCCGTCCGACAGGATCGTCTTCCAGGCGAGGGTGCGGATCAGGAAGCTGGTGAAGAACGGCGCGATCACCAGGACCATGATCAGGTTGCGCCAGCGGCCCGCGCGGAAGGCGATCAGGTAGGCGAGCGGGTAGCCCAGCACCAGGCACAGGACCGTCGCGGCGGCGGCGTAGAGGACCGAGCGCAGGAACTGCGGCCAGTAGTCGGCCAGCGCGTCCCAGTAGGTCGCGAAGTGCCAGGTGACCTTGTAGCCCTCTTCGAGGGAACCGGTCTGCACCGACGTGGAGGCCTGGTAGATCATCGGCAGCGCGAAGAACACCAGCAGCCAGAGCATGCCGGGCAGCAGCAGCCAGTACGGCGTCCAGCGGCCCCGTCTGCGGGGCGGCTCGGCCTGCGGGGCCGTGGGGGCGAGGGGCGGCGGCGCCTCCGTGAGGGTCGCCATCAGAGCGCCGCCTCTTCGTCGAGCCCTGCGGAGCCCGTCGTCCCGGCAAGCAGGGACTGGGCCGCGTCGAAGCCGAAGGTGTGGGCCGGGCTCCAGTGCAGGACGACCTCGGCGCCGGGGGCCAGCCGGGAGTCGCGGTCGACGTTCTGGACGTAGACCTCGAACTCGGGGCAGACGGCGCTGTCGACGACGTACTGCGTGGAGACGCCGATGAACGACGTGGCGGCGATGGTGCCGGTGATGCGGTTGCGGCCCTCGGGGATCCCGCCCGCGTCGTCGGCGTGGGTGAGGGAGATCTTCTCGGGGCGGATGCCGACGAGCACCTTGCCGCCGGTCGTCGTGGGCGCCGCGCAGCGGGCCTCGGGCAGCACCAGCTTGCCGTCGCCCGCCTTCAGGACGATGTCCTCGCCGCTCCGGGAGTCGACCTCGGCCTCGATGAGGTTGGAGGTGCCGAGGAAGTTCGCGACGAAGGTGCTGCGCGGGTTCTCGTACAGGTCGGCGGGCGAGCCGAGCTGTTCGACGCGGCCTCCGTTCATCACGGCGACCGTGTCGGCCATCGTCATGGCCTCCTCCTGGTCGTGCGTGACGTGCACGAAGGTGATGCCGACCTCGGTCTGGATGCGCTTGAGCTCCAGCTGCATCTGGCGGCGCAGCTTGAGGTCGAGGGCGCCGAGGGGCTCGTCGAGGAGGAGCACCTTGGGATGGTTGATCAGGGCGCGGGCCACGGCGACGCGCTGCTGCTGGCCGCCGGAGAGCTGGTGCGGCTTCTTGCGGGCCTGCTCGCCGAGCTGGACGAGGTCCAGCATGTCCCCGACCTGCTGTTTCACGCCCTTGATGCCGCGTCGGCGCAGGCCGAAGGCGACGTTCTCGAAGATGTCGAGGTGCGGGAAGAGGGCGTAGGACTGGAAGACGGTGTTCACGGGCCGCTTGTAGGGCGGGAGGGCCGTGACGTCCTGGTCGCCGAGGTGGACGGTCCCGGACGTGGGCTCCTCCAGGCCGGCGATCATGCGCAGGGTGGTGGTCTTGCCGCAGCCCGAGGCGCCGAGCAGGGCGAAGAAGGAGCCCTGCGGGACGGTCAGGTCGAGCGGGTGGACGGCGGTGAAGGAGCCGTAGGTCTTGCTGATCCCGGAGAGGCGGACATCGCCGCCGGCGTCGGTCGTCGTCTTCATCTCGTCACGCCCCAGTGAGCTTCGCGAACTGCGCTTCAAAGGCCGTCTCTTCCTTCGCGCTCAGTGAGCGGAAGGCGTGGGACTTGGCCTGCATGGCCTTGTCGGGGATGATCAGCGGGTTGTTCGCCGCATCCTCGTCGATCTTCGCCAGCGCGTCCTTCACTCCGTCGACGGGACAGACGTAGTTGATGTAGGCGGCGAGCTGGGCGGCCGGTGTCGGCTC
This sequence comes from Streptomyces bobili, assembly GCF_002154575.1. Lineage (GTDB taxonomy): Bacteria > Actinomycetota > Actinomycetes > Streptomycetales > Streptomycetaceae > Streptomyces > Streptomyces bobili. Next base: position 3,403 of record NZ_MUBA01000113.1, on the reverse strand, counting down.
GTAGTAGTAGTCGATGAGCCGCTCGGCGTTCGTCTTGTGACGGGCCTTGTTGGGGATCAGCATGTTGTCGCTGGACGTCATGTAACCGCTGTCCGGGATCAGGAAGTCGATGTCCGGGCTGTCGGCCTTGAGCTGGACGACGTCACCGGCCCAGGCGATGCAGGCGGCGAAGTCGCCGCTGGTGATGTCCGACGTGTAGTCGTTGCCCGTGAAGCGGCGGATCTGGCCGCTGTCGACGCCCTTCTGCAGCCGGGCGATCGCCGCCGCGTAGTCGTCGTCGGTGAACTTCCCGGGGTCCTTGCCCATGTCCAGCAGGGTCATGCCGACGCTGTCGCGCATCTCGGTGAGGAACCCGACGCGGCCCTTGAGCTTGGGGTTGTCGAGCAGGTCGGAGACCGACTTCACCTCGACGCCGTCGAGCGCCTTCTTGTTGTAGGCGATGACCGTGGAGATGCCCTGCCAGGGGTAGGAGTACGCCCGTCCGGGATCCCAGTCGGGGCTGCGGAACTGGCCCGACAGGTTGGCGTACGCGTGCGGCAGGTTGGACGGGTCCAGTTTCTGGACCCAGCCGAGCCGGATGAGGCGGGCGGCGAGCCAGTCGGTGAGGACGATGATGTCGCGGCCGGTCTCCTGGCCCGCGGCGAGCTGCGGCTTGATCTTGCCGAAGAACTCGCTGTTGTCGTTGATGTCCTCGGAGTACTTGACCTTGATGCCGGTCCGCTCCGTGAACGTGTCGAGCGTCGGATGGTGCTTGCCCGCCTCGTCGACGTCCATGTACTCGGTCCAGTTGGAGAAGCTGACGGTCTCCTCCTTCGCCGAGTGGTCCTCGGCGGACGTGCCGCCCTCGGTCTTGCCCGCCGCGGGGATCCCGCAGGCGCTCAGCGCCCCGAGACCGCCCAGGGTCAGGGCGCCGCCCGCCGAGGCGCGCAGCAGCGACCTGCGGGTCATGGCCGCCCTGCCGTTGCGCATACTGCGCCGCATCGCGGCCACTTGGGGCGGGGTCAGGCGGTCTGGCTCGTACTGCTCCATGCGCGTGCTGCCCTTTCGGAGGATTCGGCCTGGTCGGCGGCCGGATTCGTGACTAACGGTCCCCGAAGACGGTGCGGTGCCACTCCTTGCGGACGACCGCGGTGTTGTCGAACATGACGTGCTTGATCTGGGTGTACTCCTCGAACGAGTACGCGGACATGTCCTTGCCGAAGCCGGACGCCTTGTATCCGCCGTGGGGCATCTCGCTGATGATCGGGATGTGGTCGTTGACCCACACGCATCCGGCCTTGATCTCGCGTGTCGCCCGGTTCGCCCGGTAGACGTCCCGGCTCCACGCGGAGGCGGCCAGCCCGTACGGGGTGTCGTTGGCGAGCGCGATCCCTTCGTCGTCGCTGTCGAAGGGGAGGACCACGAGGACCGGTCCGAAGATCTCGGACTGGACGATCTCGCTGTCCTGCGCGGCGTCCGTGACCAGGGTGGGCAGGTAGTAGGCGCCGTTCTTGAGGTCGCCCTGCGGGGCCTCGCCGCCGGTCACCACGCGCGCGTAGGCACGCGCCCGGTCGACGAAGGCGGCGACCCGGTCGCGGTGGACGTGCGAGATCAGCGGCCCGAGGTCGGTGCCGGGGGCGAAGGGGTCCCCGAGCCGGACGGTCTCCATGAGGGCGGCCGTCCGCTCGACGAACGCCTCGTAGAGGGGCCGCTGCACGTACGCGCGCGTGGCGGCCGTGCAGTCCTGCCCGGTGTTGATGAGCGAGCCGGCGACCGCGCCCTGCACGGCGGCGTCCAGGTCGGCGTCGTCGAAGACGACGAAGGGCGCCTTGCCGCCCAGTTCCAGGTGCAGCCGCTTCACGGTGGCGGTGGCGATCTCCGCGACCCGCCGGCCCACGGCGGTGGACCCGGTGAAGGAGGTCATGACGACGTCGGGATGGCCGACGAGATGCTCGCCCGCTTCCCGCCCGGTCCCGGTGACGATGTTGATCACGCCGTCGGGGATGCCCGCCTCGGTGGCCGCCTGGGCGAGGAGGAGCGAGGTGAGGGGGGTGAGTTCGGCGGGCTTGAGCACGATCGTGTTGCCTGCGGCGATCGCCGGGAGGATCTTCCAGGCGGCCATCTGGAGGGGGTAGTTCCAGGGGGCGATGGAGCCGACGACGCCGAGGGGTTCGCGCCGTACGTAGGAGGTGTGGTCGCCGGAGTACTCCCCGGCCGACTGGCCCTGGAGGTGCCGGGCGGCCCCCGCGAAGAAGGCGGTGTTGTCGATGGTGCCGGGTACGTCGAACTCGCGGGTCAGCTTCAGCGGCTTGCCGCACTGGAGGGACTCGGCGCGGGCGAAGTCCTCGGCGCGGTCGGCGAGGACGGCGGCGAAACGGTGCAGGGCGTCGGAGCGCTCGCCGGGGGTGGCGCCCGCCCAGGCCGGGAAGGCGGCCCGCGCGGCGGCCACGGCCGCGTCGACGTCGTCCGGCCCGGCGAGTTCGTAGGTGAGGACCTCCTCGCCGGTGGCCGGGTCGGTCACGGCGTGCGTCCGCCCGGACGTGCCCTTGCGGAGGCGGCCCGCGATGTACTGGGCGCCGTCCGCGAAACGTGCCTGTGCGGGGAACCGGCCGACTCGGTCCGGGGTGGTGCTTCCCGGGTTCTGCATGTCGCTCTCCTCCGCCTTCGCCCCACTGTCCACGGGGGCGGGTGGCGTAGCTCCAGCCTGATTTGAGTGCCGATCCTGACAGAGCAATGGGACTCCAACAAGGGATTCCGTTGTTGCCTTTTGGTTACGCGACGGAATCTGTCGACCAGGTGTCGAGTCGGCCCGGAAAAGGACAGACACGCTGTCAGTGGTGCGTGTCACAGTGGAATGCATGGAGAAGATCGATTCCCGGGAAGCCCTGCTCAGGGAGGTCCGGTCGGGGGCGCGAATCAAGTATCTGCACTTCTGGGGCCACCGTCCGAGGCCGGACGGACAGGTCGGCCCGAGCTGCCTGAGCCAGTGGTGGCCGTCCCCGTTCACCGTGGACGGCGTCCGGTTCGCGACGGCCGAGCACTGGATGATGGCCGGCAAGGCACGCCTCTTCGGGGACGCGGAGGCGGAGCGGCGGGCGCTGGCCGCCGGTCATCCCTCCGAGGCGAAGAAGGCCGGGCGGCTGGTGCGCGACTTCGACGAGGGGGTCTGGGAGCGGGAGCGGTTCCGGATCGTGGTCGAGGGCAGCGTCCACAAGTTCGGCGCGGACCCGGGGCTGCGGCAGTACCTGCTGGGGACCGGTGAGCGGGTGCTGGTGGAGGCGAGCCCGGTCGACCGGATCTGGGGCATCGGCCTCACCGCGGACGACGACGCGGCGACCGACCCGGAGCGCTGGAGAGGCCCCAACCTGCTGGGCTTCGCGCTGATGGAGGCCAGGCGGCTGCTGCGGGCCGGGTGAGGAAGCGG
>NZ_MUBA01000112.1 GCF_002154575.1 Streptomyces bobili | reverse complement strand
TCGCCGGGGACGCCGAGCCGGCCGACTACCTGATCGGCCACAGCCTCGGCGAGTACGCCGCCCTGTTCGCCGCCGGCGTCTTCGACTTCGAGACCGGGCTGCGTCTGGTGCAGCGGCGCGGCGCCCTGATGGCGGCGGCCGGCGGTGGCGGGATGGCCGCGGTCGTGGGCTGCGACGAGGCGACCGTGCTGCGGGTGCTCGCCGACTCCGGCATCGACGAGCTCGACCTGGCCAACTACAACGCCCCCGACCAGTTCGTGCTGTCCGGTCCGGCCGAGCGTGTGGACACCGCCCGCGCCGCCTTCGAGTCGGCCGGTGTCCGCGCTGTACGGCTCAACGTCAGCGCGCCCTTCCACTCCCGTCACATGCGCGACACCGCCGCGGAGTTCGCCCGTTTCCTGGACGGCTTCACCCTGCAGAGCCCGGCCGTCCCGGTGCTGGCCAACGTGGACGCGCAGCCGTACGCCCCCGGTGCCGTCAAGGCGACCCTGACCGCACAGATCGACTCCCCGGTCCGCTGGACCGACACGGTGCGTCGGCTGATGGGCCACGGCGAGTTCGAGTTCGTGGAGCTCGGACCGGGGCGGGTCCTGACCAATCTGGTCGCCAAGATCAGGAAGAACGCGGAGCCGCTGCCCGCGCCAGGAGCGGGGGAACGGCCCGAGAAGCCCCTGCCGGCCGGCCAGTTGCCGCCCCCCGTACGATCCGCGGTCTTCGCCGCCCCGACAGCCGACACCCTCGGAGCTGCCACTTTCCGCGAGCGGTACGGTCTGCGGCGCGCGTACCTGCTGGGCGCCCTGTACGGCGGCATCTCGGGCCGCGAGATGCTGGGCGCGGCGGCCAAGGCCGGCCTGCTCGGCTTCCTCGGGTCCGGCGGCCTGCCCCTCGATGAGGTGGACGGCCTGCTGCGCGACCTGACCGGGGAGTTGGGCCTGGGCGGCTCGTTCGGCGTCAACCTGCTGTACCGGCACGGCACCCCCGAGGAGGAGTCCGCCCTGGTGGACCTGCTCCTGCGGCACGGCGTCGACCTGGTCGAGGCGTCCGGCTTCCCGCTGATCACCCCGGCGCTGGTCCGGTTCCGTCTCAAGGGCGGACGGATCATCGCCAAGGTGTCCCGCACGGACGTGGCCGCCGAGTTCCTCGCCCCGCCGCCGGAGCGGCTGGTCGCTCGGCTGCTGGAGACGGGCGAGGTCACCGCGGAGGAGGCCCGCGCGGCGGCCGGCCGGCCGATGGCGGACGATCTGTGCGTGGAGGCCGACGGCGGCTGGCTGAGCAGCACGGCTGACCTGCTCACCCTGCTGCCTGCCGTGCTGCGGCTGCGCGACACGACCGCGACCGGCGGCCACCGGGTGCACGTGGGGTGCGCGGGCGGCATCGGCACGCCCGAGGCGGCCGGGGCCGCGTTCCTGCTCGGCGCCGACTTCGTCCTGACCGGCTCGGTCAACCAGTGCTCCGTGGAGGCGGCCACCAGTGCGGAGGTGAAGGACATCCTTCAGGAGGCTCGCGAGTACGACGTGGACACCGCGCCCTGGAGCGAGCTGTTCGACCTCGGCGTCCAGGCCCGCTACCTCAAGAGGGGGCTGTTCTTCCCGGCACGGGCGTCCCGGCTGCACGAGCTGTGGCGCCGGCACGGCTCGCTCGCCCAGCTGGACGACGAGACCAGGAGCCAGGTTCTCGACCGGTACCTGGGCGGCGAGGCGCCCGCGCCTGCCGTGGAAGGCAGTACCCCCGAGCAGCAACTGGCGGCTGTGTTCCGCGGCTACTTCACACGCGGTTTCCGCCTCGCCGTGAGCGGTGACCAGCGCTCCCGGGTGGACTACCTGGTGCACTGCGGCCCCGCGATGGGCGCCTTCAACCAGGTGGTCGCGGACACCGACCTCCACCCGTGGCGAGCCCGGAGGGTGGAGACCATCGCCGACGCCCTGATGGACGGTGCCGCCGCCCACCTCTGCGCACGCCTGTCCAGCTTCGGCTGATTACCCCACTGCGGGGAACGGAACCGGAGGCCGGTACCGCCGACCGACGTGGCGGTACCGGCTTCGGGCCGGTCCCGGCGTCCGCGCGAGGAGCAGCCCACAGGTGGTGAGGCCTGTTCGGCGGGAACTCGCGCGCCGGCCCGCGGCAGGGGCCGGCGCCGAGCTCACCCGCCAGTGGAACGACTTCAAGGCTGAGCTGCTCCCACCTGAGCGCGGAGAGGCGGCAGCGGGGCAGCGCACCGATGCCGCGCTGCCGGTGGGGCGTCAGGAGAGGAAGCTCCCGTAGGGCCCGTTCAGGATCTGGTTCTTCTGGCTCTGGTTGAAGTGGGTGCTCGGGTAGTCGTAGAAGGACGCGGACATGGGTGTGCCGTCCGTCGAGGCCGAGTCCGGCAGGCCGAAGGCGTGTCCGAGTTCGTGCACCATCCCGCCGTACCAGCGGTTCATCGACTGTCCGCCGGTGCCTGCGGCGCCGTCGGCGTCGTGCCCGCTCAGCACGACCCATCCGGGGCTGGCGCCTCCGCCCGCGCCTTCTCCCTCGGCGCTGATCTCGCCCACGTTGAGCCACCGGCTGTCCGGGTTGTTCAGGCCGAACTTCCTGGCGAGTTCGTTCTGCATGTTCGTCACTGCCCACCAGTAGCGGTCACCGCCGTTGGGCGTGTTCTCGTACCAGCTTTGCGGCTGGTCGCCGTTCACGACCTCGACCACGGGGTTGTTCAGCGTGAAGGTCTTGCCGAGCTCCTGCTTGTAGTAGCGCTGTGCCTCCCGCATCACGTTGGCGATGCCGTCGGGGTATCGCGGGTCGAACGGAACGTCGGATGGTTTGAGCCAGTAGACCCGGACGGTCCTTGCGGGCGGCGTGGTTGGGCTGCCGGCGAAGCCGGGCAGCCGCCATGCCCGCGACGTCGCACTGCCGCAGGGCAGTTGAACGATGGCTGTGTTGCCGCTGGACGAGTCGCCCGACGGGGCGACGCATTTGCCGGAGTGGACCGCCTGGAGGTTGAAGACGTTGTTCGTTCCGTTGATCGTCACGGGCACCAGACGGAATCTCTGGCCGGCCTCGGTGCCGCAGTTCCGCTGGACGATCGTTGCGTTGTCGGCGCTGGACGCTCCGTTGACGTCCACGCACTTTCCGGCGCTCGAAGTGCGGATGCCGTACTGGTCGGTGCTCCCGCTGACCGGAGTGAAGGTGAAGGTCTGGTTGCCGCCGCCATGGCAGGCCCATTGGATGAGCTGGACGCCGTCGGCGGCGGAGCCGCCCGGCAGATCCAGGCAGTTGTCGCCGTTCTGGTTGACCGCGGTGGAGGTGAACGCCGTCGCGGCGTGGACGAGTGGTGCGATCGCGACGGTGCCCAGGACCGTACCGATCAGCACGGTGAGCACGACCGCCCACAGGGACAGGAAGCGAGATCGTCGTGTCAACGGGCTACTCCCCTGACGGTGCGGGCAGTTGGACGCCGAGGGCCGCCGGGGTGCCGAAGTTCGGTGTGCCGTCGGCGTTCCAGGTGAACTTCTGCGCTCTGGTGCTGCGGTTCATGTCGCAGCCGCCGGAAGTGGAGCTGTTGGCGTGGTAGACCATCCAGTCCTCGGTCCCGTCGGGTGACTTGAAGAAGCCGTTGTGGCCGGGACCGTACACATTGTTGGCGTTGGACCTCTGGAAGACCGGGTTCGGCGACTTGACCCACGAGGAGGAGTTGAGCGGGTCGCCGCCGTTGTGGGTGAGCATCCCCAGTTTGTAGTCGGGTGTGGAGCAGTGGCTGGCGGAGTAGACGATGAACGTCTTGCCGCCCCGCTGGAGGACTTCGGCGCCCTCGTTGACCGCGCCGCCCACCGTCTCCCAGCTGTAGGTGGGGGTGGACAGTACGCGTCGGGTGCCGCTCGCGGTCCACGGGTTGGACAGCGGCCGGATGAACATGGGCTGCGAGCCGTTGTAGAAGGTGCCGAGGAGGTACAGCTTGCCGTTCAGCTGCAGGATGCCCGGATCCAGCTCCCAGGTGTTGTCCTGGCTCGGGTCGAGCAGGTCCGCCTTGAAGCTGTAGGGGCCCATCGGGTCGAGGCCCGCGCTCTCGAGTACGTGGATCCGCTGGGTGCCCAGGTCGTACGGCTCCCGGCCGGCCGTGTAGTAGAAGTACCACCGCTTTCCGTTGGGGCCGTCGAGGAGGTGGAACTCCGGGGCCCACATCGTGCCGGCGCCGTTGGGCCTCGTGAGGTTGAAGATCACCTGGTCGGTGGCGGTGGCGAGCCCCGCGAGGGTGTCGGCCTTACGCATGGTGACCGTCGAGTTCCAGGTGGTGGTGGCGAGGTAGTAGTACCCGTCGTAGTACGTCAGCCAGGGGTCGGGTCCGTGCTGGGAGAGCGGGTTGGTGAAGGTGCGCGGGCTCGTGGAGCCGCCGGTGAAGCCGGGCAGCCGCCACACCCTGCCGTTCGCGGCGGCGCACGACAGCTGCACCAGGCTGGTGTTCGAAGCCGACGATCCGCCGCTCGGCGTCACGCACTTGCCGGAGCTGACGGAGACCAGGTTGAACGTCTTGTCGGTGCCGCTCACCGACACCGGCGTGAGCCGCCACTGCTGGTTCGAGCCGCCGTGGCAGGGCCACTGGACGATCGCGGCGGCGTCCGCCGTGGACGCGCCGTGGACGTCGACGCACTGACCGGACTGGGTGGTGATCGTGTAGGTGTCGCTCGGCCCCGCGACGGGAGTGAAGCCGAGGTTCTGGTTCGCCCCGGAACCGCAGGTGAACGCGCGCAGCTGGGTTCCGTTGGCCGGCGAACCGCCCGGCAGGTCGAGGCAGTTGCCGCCGTTCTGGTTCACCCCGGTCGAGGTGAACGTGACGGCTGCGGCGGCGGCTCGTGGAGGCGCCACCAGGAAGGCGATCACCGTGGCGAGCACGGCGGTGAGCACGGACAGGCATCTGGAACGAGTCACTGGGCACACCCTTCATCGCGTGGAGGTTGTCGTGGGGCCGTACGCCTTCGTCTCCAGGAGTCCGACGGAGTCGGTGCCGTTGCCGGAGAGCAGCACCCGCAGGCGCGTGGTGTTCGTCGCGGTGAACGTGACGGTGTTGTACTGATTCTTGACCAGGGGGTAGCCGCTCGCCCCGGGCAGGTCGACGTAGGCGCTGCCGTTCCAGTACTGGAGCTTCCATGAGGCGGGCATGTCGATGCCCTGGTCGTCGTCGAAGAAGTAGACCTCGGCCTTGTTGACGGTTTTCGCCGACGGCCAGGTCAGTTCGGCCCACTGCTGTCCGGTCTCCGGCCAGGTGCCCCACCGCGGGTTCACGGTGTCGTTGGACGAGGGCGGGTCGATGCCGTCGTTGATGGCGGTGACGCTCTCCCAGGAGGAGGTGTACGACGCGGACGCCGTCGCGGACGTCGCCAGGTTGGCCGGTGGCTGGACGCCACCACGGTTGAAGATCCTCACCTCGGTGAGCCCCGTCTTGGCCCCGGAGGCGTTGGTGGCGAGGACCCGTATGCGTTGGGCGTTGACCGCCGGGAACCGTACCAGGTTGTAGTTGGCGCGTGGTGCCGCCGGGCTCTTGGTCTGGCCGGGCGCGTCCACCCACGCACTGCCGTTGTGGAACTGGACGGTGTACGCGGACGGGGCCCGGTAGGTGGTGCTCGCGGGACGGCTGTCCTTGAAGTGGAGGCGTACCTCGTTGAACGTACGGGCGGTGCCGAGGTTCAGTTCGTACCAGTCCTGGCTGTTGGGGGAGCCGGCGGCGCCCCAGAACGGCTCGTTGGTGGGGTAGCCGTCGACCGCGCCGGAGAGGGTGCTGCCGGAGCCGGTGTGCGAGGCGGACGGCGTCGCCCCGGCGGCGAGGTTGGTGAGACCGGCGGTCAGGTCGACGCCGGCCTTGGCGAACATGTCGACCAGCCGGGGGCTGTCCTGGACGACCTGGTTGGGGGCTTTGAGGCCCGGGACGGCCGTGTGGTGGGTGACCGTGCCGGTCGTGGTGACGTCACCGGTGGCCGGATCCCAGGTGAAGGGCACCAGCGCGTTGACGGTGGCGGTCCGGTTGCCGTTGACGTAGATCGAGTACCCCTCCGGGACGCCCGGGTAGCGCACCACGCCGTCGGCCGGGTCGTCCCAGACGACGGACAGGTCGGCGCCCCGGTAGCGGAGGTTGTTGACCGTGAAGTGACTCCAGCCGATGTCGATCGGGGAGAGTTCGACCTTGGCGTCGTTACGGGGCCGCAGGCCGGCGACGTCCTCGATCACCGTCCAGTTGCTGCTGCCGAGGATGTTGTGGTGGATCCAGGACCGGTAGTTGATCGAGCTGCCGTTCCAGTCGGCCCAGAACTCGTTGGCGTCCGGCCACTGGGTGTTGCCGCCGACGTACTGCGCCCAGGCGTTCCAGTAGAGCAGCTTCTTGTAGTCGGTCGCGTTCATCCAGGAGTTGGGGTAGTTGCGCAGCACCGAGGAGTAGAGCCGGAACTGGACGGTGGAGTTGATGGTGGAGAAGTTGTTGGAGCCCGGCTCCCCGGCGTCGGCCGCCGCCTTCTTGTCGACCTGGTTGGCCGTGTAGAAGGGGAAGACGGGGTACTGGGCCGGATCGTCGAACAGACGCAGCGCCTGCTTGTAGGTCGCGGTGTCGGGAACGGCTCCGACCGAGAACGGGTAGTAGTTGTTGATCTCCTTCCAGGGCACCCACTCGTTGGTCGACTTCAGCCGGTGCTCGAAGAGCTGCCGGGTGGGGTTCCACAGCACGTTGACGATCGCGTCCTTGATCTGCGTCGCGAGCGTGCGCATCTCGGTGGCCTTGGCCGTGTTGCCGGTCGCCTCGTAGGCCTGCGCCGCGGCGAGGGCACCGCTGTACTGGTAGGCGGACTCGGCGCGGTCCATGTTCCCGGGCTTCCAGTGGAAGGAGACGGCGTCGGCGTCGTTGCCGGTCAGGGCGCCCCAGTCGTACTCGATCAGCTTGTTGTTGTCGTGGTCGTAATGGGCGAGTTGGCCCTTGACGTCACCCTCCGCGTAGTGGGCGAGGCTGCCGGCGATCGCCGGCTGGCCGCCGTGGATCTGGTAGCTCTTCCACGCCGCCTCGGCGATGTACTGGGTGTAGCTGTTGGACCAGTTCTCCGGGTCACCCGGGTTGTCGAGGAAGCGGCCGCCCTTGGAGGTCTGCCCGACGCTCAGCCAGTCCCCGTACGCGTAGGCCGGGTTGCGCAGGTACTTGAGGTCGTCGATGTGCATGGGCTGGGTGAGCGCGATCGCGTTGTTGTAGCCGAGGACGCCCTCGGTGGAGGTCGGGAACTGGAAGGTCTGCCCGGGGATGTCGGCGTCGAGGTTGTTGAAGCGCATCAGCCACCAGCGGTAGTAGACGCTCTTCTTGATCGCGGCCTCGGGCACGTCGATGTAGGGCACGTTCTGCGCCCACCACAGGTTGTACGCCTTGACGTGGGTCGCGAACGCGGTCGCGGGGGAGTGTCCCGCGTAGGCGTTGTACTCCGTGAGGGACTCGGGGATCTCGTCGGTGACGAAGCCCATGACCACCTTCGTGGTCACTGTGGCTCCGGCCGCGACCGTCACCGACCGGTTGAGGCCGCCGCTGGAGACGGCGAAGCCGTCGCCGGTGAGCCGCGGGCGGATGGTCGTGAGGTTGTTGTAGGCGTTCACCTGACCGGTCAGTTCGCTGCCGGTGCCGGTGACGGCGTAGGGGGAGGTCGCCCGCAACTGCAGCGTGGTGGAGGTCGTGCCGTTGTTCTTGATGGACAGGTTGGTCACGGCGACGTTGTTGTCGGTGACGAACTTCGTCTGGTCGACGGTGACCGAGCCGTAGGTGTGCACGCTCTTCCAGTGGCTGGGGACCTGCCGGCGCTGGGAGACCTGCTCTGTGAAGGTGCCCGGGGTGATCGCGACGGTGTAGGCGCTGTTGTCGTTGATGCTCTCCCAGTAGGCGACCTTGCCGCCGAACCCCAGCTTGGAAGGGTCGTGTTCCTTCATGAAGACGGCGCGGCCACGGCTCATCAGCCAGGGTCCGGACGGGTCGTCGCCGGAACGGGCCAGCAGGCGGTCCATCCAGAAGTCGGTCCCCGAACTCTCCGCGTCGTAGATGCTCTTCATCATGTCGCCCGGTGTGTAGGCGACGGGCGGGGACGGGATCGCGGGTCCGCCGAAGGTGGGGAACCCGATGGTCTGCGCCGCGTGGGCCGGTGCCGCGGTGAGGACGGAACAGACGATGAGCGCCAGTGCGAGGAGGAGGCGTTTCATCACAGGGCCTGCCGTTCCTGGGCACCCGGCAGACGCGCGGCGTTCGAGTCCGCTGTCGAGGCTGCCTTCCGCCGGAGGCTGGTCGTGCCGCCGTTGCCTCGTGCGTCGGCGTGGTGCCGGTGGGACACGCTGTCGGTCACTGCGGGGACCGCCGTAGGTCGTCTTCTCATCGGGTGCTCCCTGTCCGGTCGACCTGTCCTGTCGACGGCACGTGTCCGCACCCGGGCGCGCATGGTGACGGGGCATCGACTGCCGTCGCTCATGTGGTGCTCATGACATAGCGATGTGACATGACGTGTGACATGACGTGGTGCAGGAGGAAGCGCTGGAGGGCGAAGCAGGAGACCGTCGTGGGGAGTGGCTCCCGGACCCCCAGAGGGCGCGCTGAAACGGAACCTAAAAGGTTTTCGCAACGTAAGTGCGGTCCCCGGAACTGTCAAGAGGTCCATGAGAGGCCCCAGGGTGCCGGCTGGGGGGCTCAGGCCAACGGCGCGGTGGACCCCCTGATCGCCACCCGGCAGGGCAGGGTCTCCACGCCGGAGTGCTGCGCGCCGGCGATCGCGCTGAACAGGGCGTGCGCGGCCGCCCGTCCAACCTGTTCGAGGTTCATGTCGACGCTGGTCAGCGGTGGGCGGGAGGCGGAGGTGAGAATCTTCCAGTTGTCGAAGCCCATGACCGCCACGTCCTCCGGCACCCGGTGGCCCCGCTCGCGCAGCACGTCCATGACACCGCGAGCGATCTGGTCGCTGCCGCACAGGACGGCGTCGATGTCCGGGTGCTGGTCGAGCAGCATCGCGGCGGCCGCCCGTCCCCAGCCCTCCGACCACACCCCGAACCGTGGTTCGCCGACCAGGGCGAGTCCGGCATCGGCCAGTGCGGACCGGGCGCCCAAGGCCCGCTCCTGCGCCGCGAGATACCGGGGATCACCGGTGATGTGCGCGATCCGGCTGCGGCCGCAGGCGAGCAGATGTTCCACGGCGATCCGGCCGGCGCCCACGCTGTCGGGGACGATGGACAGATCCGCCGGATCCTCCGACGGCGCGTACGCGTAGACGACGGGGACGGGCAGCTCGCGGCCCAGGGACGGGCGCGGATCGGTGCGGCTGCCCACCACGATGAGGCCGTCGACCCGGCGGCCCAGCAGCGCGCGGACGTGGTGCTGCTCGCGGATCGCGTCGCCACGGGCGTCGCAGAGGAACACCGCGACCTCCCCCGCTCCGAAGGCGTCCTCGGCGCCCATGAGGATCGGGATGCTGAACCGGCCCTCCAGGTCGCTGGTGAGCAGACCGACGGTGCCCGTGCGCCCGGCGAGCAGCCCGCGGGCCAGCAGGTTGGGCCGGAAGGACAGCCGCTCGGCCGCGTCGACCACCCGCTGCCGGGTCTCGGCGCGCACCTGGCTGCGGCCGTTGAGGGCCTTGGACGCGGTGGCGACGGACACGCCTGCCAGCCGGGCGACGTCGGTGAGTGTGGTGGGCTGCGAACGAGAGGGGTCGGTGGCCTGTGCCATGGGTGCTCCTGCCTCGTCTCGCGTGCCGAGGCCGTCGACACCGGCACGTCAGGCATAAAACAGTACGCGAAAGGTTTCGGACGTGGATCATCCCTGCCTTGTGATGTCCCTCCGACACTGGCCCGTTGCAAGGGGATTGACGAGCGCCAAGCCGAGTTCTAGCGTTCCAGAAAACCTTTTCGGCTCGTTTCTCTCGCACGGTCCAGCGCCACCACAGCCATCGGTATCCATCGTCCCGACGGCCGGCCGGGCACGGCCTGCCGCGCCAAGAGGGGGAGCGAACATGGGGAACACGGCCGGATCACGTGGACGTGTACGCCGTCTCGTCACCGGCGCCGTCGCCCTGCTCGCCGCGGCGAGC
>NZ_MUBA01000111.1 GCF_002154575.1 Streptomyces bobili | reverse complement strand
CCCCCTCCGTCGTGACGCTTCGTGTGTGACGGGGATCAGCGGGGCCGCTGTCCGCCCTTCGGCAGGCGCATGCCCTTGGGCATCGGGCCCTTCGGCAGCGGCATGTTGCTCATCAGGTCGCCCAAGGCGCGCAGCCGGTCGTTGGTGGTGGTCACCTGGGAACCGGTCAGGACCCGCGGCAGCTTCAGCATGGTGGTCCGCAGCTTCTTCAGCTCGACCTGGCCCTCGCCCGTGCCGACGAGCAGGTCGTGCACCGGGACGTCCGCGACGATCCGGTTCATCTTCTTCTTCTCGGCCGCCAGCAGGCTCTTCACCCGGTTCGGGTTGCCCTCGGCGATCAGCACGATGCCGGCCTTGCCGACCGCGCGGTGCACCACGTCCTGGCTGCGGTTCATCGCCACCGCGGGGGTCGTCGTCCAGCCTCGGCCGATGTTGTCGAGCACCGCCGCGGCAGCGCCCGGCTGGCCCTCCATCTGCCCGAAGGCCGCCCGCTCCGCACGGCGCCCGAACACGATCGCCGTCGCGAGGAACGCGAGCAGGAATCCCAGGATGCCGGCATAGATGGGGTGACCGATCAGGAAACCGATCGCGAGGAAGACACCGAAGGTGACGATTCCGACAGCCGCGAGTACAAGACCGATCTTCTTGTCGGCCTTGCGGGTCATCTTGTAGGTCAGGGCGATCTGCTTCAGTCGCCCGGTGTTAGCGGCGTCCGCCGCCGTGTCCTTCCTCGCCATGCCACGCAGTCTACGTGGCCCGGGGAGCGCCTACGACGGCAGTGCCCCGCTGGGGGCCCCGACGCGACCTCGAGAGCCCCCGGAGAGGAGCGCGAGGGGGGTCAGAGACGGGCGGAGGTGGCCTCTTCGAGGACGCGCTCCGCCTCGAATCGGTCCTTGGCGCGACGGCGGTCCTCCAGGACGGAGGTCCAGGCGTTGCGCCGGGCGGTGCGCTGACCGCCGCTCATGAGCAGGGACTCGACGGCGCGCAGGGCGTCGGTGAAGGACGGGATCGCGGTGGCGCGAACGGGCGCGGCCTGCATGGTGGGGGTCCCCCTCGGAAGCGGCTTGGCACGGATCTACGTGGTGTGACTTCAGCGTCACTGTTTGGTGTTACCAGGGCATGACCGACCGGTCAAACACCCATGAAGCCTTGGTGCGCGGGGCCGAAATGCTGACGCGGCCCTGACGCACGCCCTCATCTGCGAGGACGGTCAGGACCGCGTGGAATCAGCCTCTACTGCCGGGTAATCACTTGTGCGTGAATTCACACGCCCCCTCCCCGACGTGCGACCCGGCGGACGGGGAGGAGGAGTTGACGCAGTGTCAGACGGCCTGGACGGCCACGAAGGAACCGCGCTTCTCGACGGCCATCTGGTACAGGCGTCCGGCGCGGTACGAGGACCGTACCAGCGGGCCGGACATGACGCCCGAGAAGCCGATCTGCTCGGCCTCCTCCTTCAGCTCCACGAACTCGTGCGGCTTCACCCAGCGCTCCACCGGGTGGTGGCGCACCGACGGGCGCAGGTACTGCGTGATGGTGATCAGCTCGCAGCCCGCCTCGTGCAGCTGCTTGAGCGCCTCGCTGACCTCCTCGCGGGTCTCACCCATGCCGAGGATCAGGTTGGACTTGGTGACCAGGCCGACGTCGCGGGCCTCGGTGATGACCTTCAGGGAGCGCTCGTAGCGGAAGCCCGGACGGATGCGCTTGAAGATCCGCGGGACCGTCTCCACGTTGTGCGCGAAGACCTCGGGGCGCGAGGAGAAGACCTCGGCGAGCTGCTCCGGCTCGGCGTTGAAGTCGGGGGCGAGCAGTTCGACCTTGGTGCGGCCGGCCTCGCGGTTCGCGGTCTGCGCGTGGATCTGGCGGACCGTCTCCGCGTACAGCCAGGCGCCACCGTCGGCCAGGTCGTCGCGGGCGACGCCGGTGATGGTGGCGTAGTTCAGGTCCATGGTGACCACGGACTCGCCCACCCGGCGGGGCTCGTCGCGGTCCAGCGCCTCGGGCTTGCCGGTGTCGATCTGGCAGAAGTCGCAGCGCCGCGTGCACTGGTCACCGCCGATGAGGAAGGTCGCCTCGCGGTCCTCCCAGCACTCGTAGATGTTCGGGCAGCCGGCTTCCTGGCAGACCGTGTGCAGGCCCTCGCTCTTCACGAGGTTCTGCATCTTCGTGTACTCGGGACCCATTTTCGCCCGGGTCTTGATCCACTCGGGCTTGCGCTCGATGGGGGTCTGGCTGTTACGGACCTCCAGGCGCAGCATCTTGCGTCCGTCGGGTGCGACTGCGGACACGACCGGCTCCCTGTAGCTTCGATTCTTCGGCGTACACCAGGGTACGCCCGTGTTTGTTGAGCCCTATCGGTGAGGCCAACCCCGGAGACCCGGGGGACCATTCCCCCGGTGGCCGGGCACCGCCGTCCTAGACGGTCGCCTTCTCGATCTCCCGCGGCTTCAGCTCCGCGTTCTCCAGTACGTCCTTCAGGTGCCGTTCCGCGACCGGCAGCACCTCGTCGATCGTGACGTCCCGGCCCAGCTCGTTGGCCAGGGACGTGACGCCCGCGTCGCGGATCCCGCACGGGATGATGCGGTCGAACCAGGCGTTGTCCGGGTTCACGTTCAGCGCGAAGCCGTGCATCGTGACGCCCTTGGCGACCCGGATGCCGATCGCGCCGACCTTGCGGTCCTCGCGGCGCTGGCCGGCGTTGGAGGGCGCGTACTCCGGGCCGTTCAGCCGCGGGTCGAACTCCTCGTCGTGCAGCCGGGGGTCGAAGTCCAGCGACAGCCCGCCGAGCGAGGGGCGTTGCTCGACCGGATCGCCCAGCACCCACACCCCGCTGCGGCCCTCGACCCGAGAGGTCTCCACGCCGAACTCGGCGCAGACCCGGATCAGGGCCTCCTCCAGCCGTCGCACGTGCGCCACGACGTCCACCGGGCGTGGAAGCTTCTGGATGGGGTAGCCCACCAGCTGGCCGGGGCCGTGCCAGGTGATCTTGCCGCCCCGGTCCACGTCCACCACCGGGGTGCCGTCCAGCGGGCGCTCGCTCTCGACCGTGCGCCGGCCCGCCGTGTACACCGGCGGGTGCTCCAGCAGCAGCACGGTGTCGGGAACCTCGTCCGCGAACCGCGCCGCGTGCACCAGGCGCTGCTCGTCCCACGCCTCGCGGTACTCGACGGCGTCCGCTCCGAAGCCCATGCGAACGAACCGCAACTCACTCACGGCAAGCGCCTCCCTAGGCGATACGGCGGTGCGGCCGTACGGCGATACGGCCGTACGGCGGTGCGGCGCGGGCCGTGCCGACGCTGTGCCGGCCCTGTGCTCGTCGCCCGGGACCTGTCTGTCAGGCCCGACCGCGCCCCAAGCAACTGTACGTCCGCCCGTCAGGCGTCAGCCCCGCGGGCAATCCTCACACGATCGGATGAATGAACGTCGAGATGTGCGAGGGCCTGCTTACTCTCCGCTACATTCGCGCCGTTCACGAGGCCATCAGGGCAGCTCACAGCAATCAGGGCACTTCATCCGGGCACGTCAGAGGCCCGGAAGGCAGGAGACCGCACCGCAGATGACGGAACGACCCGCGCAGCGCACTCCCAACCGTCAGCTCGCCGCGCTCATCGCAGAAGCGGGCTTCTCCAACGCGGGTCTGGCCCGACGCGTCGATCAGCTCGGTCTCGAGCACGGCCTGGACCTCAGATACGACAAGACGTCCGTCACCCGGTGGCTGCGCGGCCAGCAGCCCCGCGGCACCACCCCCGCCCTCATCGCCGAGGTCTTCACCCGCCGTCTCGGCCGCCGGCTGACCGCCCAGGATCTCGGCCTGGACGCCTGCGCCCCCGTGTACGCGGGGCTGGAGTTCGCCGGCACCCCCGAGGAGGCCGTCGAGATCGTCAGCGGGCTGTGGCGCAAGGACTCCGGCAGCCACGCCGAACTGCGCAAGATCGCGTTCACCGCGGCCGGTCTCGTCGTGCCCAGCCGGGACTGGCTGATCGGCCGGGCCGACGAGAGGGTGGCCCACGGCGATCCGGCCGCCGCCCGCGTGCCGGTCCAGGGCAGGCCGCAGTCCGCCAGGCCCGCCCAGCCGAGGCCCGCCGCCCAGCCCAGGACCGGCCCGACGGCCCCGCTGCCCGGCGGCATGCCCGCCGGCATGACCGGCGGCCTGCCGGGGGTGCCCCGGCAGCGCGGCACGGCCGACCGCGGCCCGGTCCACCGGGTCACCGGCGGCGACATCTCCGCGCTCCGCTCGGTCGGCGAACTCTTCCGCACCCTCGACAACATGTACGGCGGCGGCCACGCCCGCCAGGCCCTCGTGCGCTACCTGGAGCACGAGTGCGAACCGATGCTGCGCGGCACCTACGGCGAGCAGACCGGCCGCCGGCTGTTCGGCGCCGCCGCCGACCTCACCCGCCTCGCGGGCTGGACCTCCTTCGACATCGCCGCGCACGGCCTGGCCCAGCGGTACTTCGTCCAGGCCCTGCGCCTCTCCCAGGCCGCGGGGGACCGGGCGTACGGCTCCTACGTCCTCATCACGATGAGCCGCCAGGCCGTGTACCTCGGGCACGGGCGGGAGGCCGTACAGCTCGCGCGGGTGGCGCAGCAGGGCGTCGGCAGCGGTTCGCCGCCCGTCGTGCAGGCGCTGCTGCACGCGGTCGAGGCGCGCGGGCACGGGGTGATGGGCGAGGTGCGGGCCTGCACCGCGTCCCTCGTGCGGGCGGAGCGGGCGCTGGAGGCGGCCAAGGCGGGGGACGAGGTGCCGTTCTGGGCGCGGTTCTTCGACGAGGGGCAGCTGGCCGACGAGTTCGGGCACTGCCACCGCGACCTCCAGCAGTTCCGGGCCGCCGCGCAGCACGCCGAACGCTCCCTGCAGCTGCGGCCCGCCGCGTACGCGCGCAGTCGCCTCTTCTGCCGGGTCGTCCTCGCCACCGCCCGCCTCGGCCTCGGTGAACTCGACCAGGCCTGCCAGATCGCCGCGGAGGCGGCCGGGCAGGCGGCGGAGATGCGGTCGGTGCGGGCGGTGGAGTACGTCCGTGACTTCGAACGCCGGCTGGAGCCCTACCGCGACGCGGTCCCGGTACACCCTCGCCGGGACCGCGTCGCGGTAGG
>NZ_MUBA01000110.1 GCF_002154575.1 Streptomyces bobili | reverse complement strand
GAAGCGTCACGACGGAGGGGGCGCCCGGACCGAGGTCCGGGCGCCCCCTCCGTCGTGCGTCGGGGGGCACGTGGATCGGGCGTCACGTGCGTCGTGCGTCTCACACGTCAGGCGTCACGTGCGTCGGGGCGTCCCGCGCGTCAGGCGTCACGTGCGTCGGGCGTCACGTGCGTCGGGCGTCCCGCGCGTCAGGCGTCCCACCCGGCGGGCGTCTCACGCCTTGCTCGCCCTCAGGTGCGGACCTCGACCGTGCGGGCGACGCGGTCGTGGAGGCCGCGGCCGTCGCGGTCCCAGATCAGGGCGGGGACGGCGAGGCAGAGCAGGACCGTGCGGGCAGCCGCGCGCAGGGGGTTCACGGTGCCGCTGTCGAGGGCCACGACGCGCAGGCGGAAGAGGCGCTTGCCGGGGGAGAATCCGAGCGTGCCGACCGTGAGCAGGCTCATCACGAAGAAGATCAGCAGGGCCCAGTTACTGGTCGCGGGACCGTAGCCGTGCGTGATCAAGCTGTATGCGATCAAGACGCACAGTCCCCAGTCCACGCCCAGGGCCCCCAGCCGGCGGCCGGGGCGGGCGATCGAGCCCGGCCCCTCCTCCGGCAGGCCCAGCTGCTCGCCCCGGTATCCGAAGTCGGCACCGGCGTCCTCCATGGCCGCGCGGGGCCCGGACAGCCACGATCCGATTGCTTGCCTGTTGTCCACCCGTCCACGGTACTGCGCACCCTTTTGCGCGCGGGACGCCGGGGTGCGCGGGCGTTACGGTGGAACAGGGTCGGTTAACTTCTGCGAAACAAACGGGTCACGCCCGAGAAACCACCCGTCCCTAGGGTCGACGACAGCGTGTGCCACCGCACTGGCCGCACGAACGAACTACCACCCCGGCTCGACGGTCGGGAGTAGGAGGAGCTGGATGTTCCAGAACGCCGACGAGGCCAAGAAGTTCATCGCGGACAAGGACGTCAAGTTCGTCGACGTCCGCTTCTGCGACCTGCCGGGCGTCATGCAGCACTTCACGCTGCCCGTCGAGGCGTTCGACCCGGACGAGGAGCTGGCGTTCGACGGCTCGTCGATCCGCGGTTTCCAGGCCATCCACGAGTCCGACATGGCGCTGCGCGCCGACCTGTCGACGGCGCGCGTGGACCCCTTCCGCCGCGACAAGACGCTCAACATCAACTTCTTCATCCACGACCCGATCACGGGCGAGCAGTACTCCCGTGACCCGCGCAACGTGGCGAAGAAGGCCGAGGCGTACCTGGCGTCGACCGGTATCGCCGACACGGCCTACTTCGGTCCCGAGGCCGAGTTCTACGTCTTCGACTCCGTGCGCTTCAAGACGTCGGAGAACGAGTCCTTCTACCACATCGACTCCGAGGCGGGCGCCTGGAACACCGGTGCGCTGGAGGACAACCGCGGCTACAAGGTCCGTTACAAGGGCGGCTACTTCCCGACCCCGCCGGTCGACCACTTCGCCGACCTGCGTGCGGAGATCTCCCTGGAGCTGGCCGCGTCGGGCCTCCAGGTCGAGCGCCAGCACCACGAGGTGGGCACCGCCGGCCAGGCCGAGATCAACTACAAGTTCAACACGCTGCTCGCCGCGGCCGACGACCTTCAGCTGTTCAAGTACATCGTGAAGAACGTCGCCTGGCGCAACGGCAAGACCGCGACCTTCATGCCGAAGCCGATCTTCGGTGACAACGGCTCGGGCATGCACGTCCACCAGTCGCTGTGGACCGGCGGCTCCCCGCTGTTCTACGACGAGGCCGGTTACGCGGGCCTGTCGGACATGGCCCGCTACTACATCGGCGGCATCCTCAAGCACGCCCCGTCGCTGCTGGCCTTCACCAACCCGACGGTGAACTCGTACCACCGCCTGGTCCCCGGATTCGAGGCCCCGGTCAACCTGGTCTACTCGCAGCGCAACCGCTCCGCCGCGATGCGTATCCCGATCACGGGCTCCAACCCGAAGGCCAAGCGCGTCGAGTTCCGCGCGCCCGACTCCTCCGGCAACCCGTACCTGGCGTTCTCCGCCCTGCTCATGGCAGGCCTGGACGGCATCAAGAACAAGATCGAGCCGGCCGAGCCGATCGACAAGGACCTCTACGAGCTGGCTCCCGAGGAGCACGCGGGTGTCGCGCAGGTGCCGACCTCGCTGCCGGCCGTCCTGGACCGTCTCGAGTCCGACCACGAGTTCCTGCTCGCCGGTGACGTCTTCACGTCCGACCTGATCGAGACGTGGATCGACTACAAGCGCACCAACGAGATCGCGCCGCTCCAGCTGCGTCCGCACCCGCACGAGTTCGAGCTGTACTTCGACGTGTGATATCGCCCCAGGTCAGAGCACCTGTTAGCTCTCCTGGGCCGTCTGTGGGCCGTCGGCCGTGCTCTTCCCACTCCGGGAAGGGCACGGCCGGCGGCCTTTTGCGCTCAGGGTCCGGGCGACACCCCCTTGCCGAACACTGAGTCGATGGCCCGGCGCGCCCGGTCCCTGCTGTTCGGCATCAAGTGTGTGTACGTCCGCAGCGTGAATCCTGGATCGGAGTGACCGAGGTACTCGGCCAGGGCCTTGATGTTCTCTCCCGAGTCCAGCAGGACCGACGCGTAGTAGTGCCGCAAGGCGTGCATGCCGTGCTCACGCGACGGTTTGAACCGCTCCCCCGGCACCCGCTCAGGAATGACACCGCCAGCAATCAGGGCGGGCTTCCACAGGTACATGTTGAAGTAGTTCCTGTTCAGTGCCTTACGCTCCCGCGAGTAGAACAGCAAACTCGCTGTGACCGGCGGACCGTCCGGGGTCTTCCACGGCAAAGTGACGTCGATAGGGGGCCGGCGGGTGATGTGCGCGGCAAGCGCATCCGACACCACGTCGGGCAACGGCACGTCTCGCAGCTTGCCGCCCTTGGGCGGGGCGAACACCATCTGCGGACCGACCAACTTGACCTGCCGTGCGATGTGCAGCACTCCCCCGTCGAAATCGACTTCATCGACGGCCAGCCCGAAGATCTCGCCTTGCCGCAAACCGCACCCCGCGCCGAGATCCACCGTTGTTGCGTACTGCTCCGGGAGTCCGGCGCGTACAGCCACCACTCGATCACGCGTCCATGGCTTGACCTTCCGAGGATCAAGCTTGGGTGCTCGCACGGAACCCGCACGGCAGGGATTGCGGGAGATGATCCCGTCGTCCACGGCCGCGCCGAACACAGCAGAGACGTTTGCGAACACGGTCCGCTGATATGACGCGGCCATCCCGGAGTCCATGAGTGCCCGTGCCCACGTGCGGATGTGGGTGGGCTGGAATGCGGTCATGGAGCGCGAACCAATGTACGGAAAGGCGTGCAGCCGGAACCGCAGCTCCATGTTCACGATGGTTGAAGGGTCCGTTGTCTGAGATGCCAGCCACGCCGTGGCGAAGGCTTGGAACGTCACCTTGCCTGCCGACGGGTCGACGTACTGCCCGCGCGTCATGTCCGTCTCGATGGCGCTCAGCCACTTCTCGGCAAGTCGCTTCTTGCCGTCGGAGAAGCTTTTCGACTTCTCGGTTCCGTCGGGGCCGATGTAGCGGGCCCGGTAGCGCAGGCCGCTGCCGTGGCGGTCGCTCTTGACCCTCACGGTCTTGCCGTCGGGGTTCGTCTCGGTCTTGAACCAGCGGTCTTGAATGTGGCCTGCCATGAGGCGGCGGTCCTCTCAACACGCAGCAGGGAGAGCCGCCGGGTAGCGGCTCTCCCTGCTGTCTGCGGTGGGTGTTGGGTCAGGCAGCGTCTTGGTCGGTGCTCTTGCGTTCGGCGACGTGAGCGAGCACGTCGGCGGGGTCGTAGCGGATGTACTTGCCGATGCGGAATCCGGGCGGTCCCATGCGCTTCCGGCGCCACTGGTAGACCGTCTCTTTGGGCACTTTGAAGATCACGGCGATGTCGTCGGCCGTGAGGTAGCGGTCCGGCAACCCGCCGCGGAGCGTGGCGCGCGGGTCCGGTTGTTCACGTGCGGTG
Source organism: Streptomyces bobili (assembly GCF_002154575.1). Lineage (GTDB taxonomy): Bacteria > Actinomycetota > Actinomycetes > Streptomycetales > Streptomycetaceae > Streptomyces > Streptomyces bobili. Next base: position 3,030 of record NZ_MUBA01000110.1, on the reverse strand, counting down.
CTCATGGCATGTCCTCCGTGCGCGGGCGAGGAGCCTGTTTCGGGGGCGGGCCTGTCCGAGGTGCGGATTTCTGCGTCATTGCGTCATCCGCGTCATCCAGGCGTCTGACCTGCGCCTTTGCGTGACGTAGCCGTTCGGGGCTGCGTCATGGCAGCGTCATGGGCTGCGTCATCGGTGACGCTGCTCATGACGCAGATGACGCAGGATGACGCAGAGTTGTCCGTCTGCGTCATGCCTGTAGCCGCAGGTGGGGGGCCGTTTTCCGGCGTGCATGACGCAGATGACGCAGCGCTTCCTTCTTAGGACAAAGGAGGGGGCGTCTGTTGTGGTCCGGTGGCGCCTCACAGCGTGAAGAAGGAGCCGCTGCGCGGCACGACCTTGGGGCGGCTTCGCCGAACAGCAAGAGGAGCACGCCGTGCCGCTGGTGCTCCTCTTGCTTGTCCGGGTGAGCGAGCGCGGGTCAGTGCATCCGCTGCTGCTCGTGCGGGGCGGGGGCGGCCCGGCGGGTCATTTCGAGGTAGCGGCCCTCGCTCGTGCGGCCGGTGTCGATGAGGACACCACGGGCGGCAAGGGTGGGCTGGAGGCGCTTGAGCCGGTCGGAGAGGACTTTTCCGGTGGTAGGCCACCCCTTGGGCAGGGGACGGCAGTCCTCGCCCGCGTAGAGGTGGCTGAGGCAGTGCAGCCACTCGGTGGAGGTCATCCGCTGCGCCGCACCGGGCTCGATGGTCTCGGCATGCCTGAGGACGGTCTGGGCGAGGAGGTCGCCCTCGATCACGTCGTCGTTGAGGTCGTCCAGGCTGGCCCGGTAGGCGGCGAGCGCTCCGAGGCCGGTGGCCGCGTCGAGCTGCGCGCAGAGGTGGGCGAAGTCGGCCATGCGCAGGTCGGTGGGCGTCTCTGCCTCGGCGGCGCGGACCTTGACCGTGAGGTCGAGGAGGGAGCCGAGAACGACGGGGAGAACTTCCGCGTAGTCCAGCCACAGTTCTGCCTCGGTGCGCCGGATGCTGGGGCGTTCCAGGCGCAGCGGCAGGAGCCGTTCGGCGAGGTCGGGACGGATGACGCCGACGTCGATGCCGGTCAGGAGCAGGGGCCGGCGGTAGCCGACGCGGAAGACGTCCCCGTCGGTGAACAGGGCGCGCTTGACGCTTTCGGCGCCGGTGACGATGCAGCACATGGCGTCGGACAGGTCCGGGGTCATGTGGGAGAGGTTGTCCAGGGCAGTGACCCATCCGGCCGCCACCGCCGCGATCAGGTTCTCCTCGTCCTTCGGTGCCCGGCGCAGGTCACCGCTCATGCCCTCGATGATCCGCACGAGCATCCGCCCACCGGTGGACTTGCCCGCGCCCTGCGGGCCGGTGAGGAACGGTGCGGGAACGGGCACGGACGGTCCCAGGCAGCCGATCAGCCACGCGATGGCCAGGCATTCGGTCTCGGCGTTGGCGAAGTTGCACAGCCGCATCAGCAGGTCGATGCCCTTGCCGTCGGTGTCCTTGACGGGCAGGGGCAGTTCCCCGGTGAGCTGGGTGCGCCGCCAGCAGACTTCGCGCGGGTCGGGGGTGAGGATGTCCCAGCCGGTGGGGTGGATACGGACGGACTGACCGTCATCGCGGCCCAGGTCCAGCCACGTCGCCCCGTCGAATCCGGGGGCCACACGGATGTTCACGGGCTGCACGTCCTCCGACAGCGCGAGCGCCTCGATCAAGTCCAACGCCTCCTTGAGTGCGGTCCCGTTGAACACGCCGATCCCGTCCCTGAATAGGCCGACCATGAGTTCCTGGCGGTGGCTGCCGGTCGTGCCCTGGGAGCGGATCGGGCGGGCGACGGGGTGGCCGTTCTTCTGCGCGTACACGGTCCCGTCGGCGGTGCGGAAGTACCGGAAGTGCGCCTGCGCGTACTCGGTGATGACCTCGCGGGCGGGGTTCTTCTCGTCGTCGGCCATGGTCACAGTCCCAACTGGGTACGGGCGTTGGTCCACGCATCGGCGCAGTGCCGGGCGGACTCACCCTTGGCCTGCGCGGCGGTGAACAGCCGCGCCACATGGGCGTCGGTGAGGCAGCCGCACCGGCCGTGCGTGGACAGCACAGCCAGGAACGTCCGGTAGACGGTGGCGTGCACCGCCTCGCGGGCTGCGGTGATGCGCTGCTCCGCCATGGCGATGCCACGCTCCAGGTAGGCCGGCGTGCGGTGCGGGCACGCCCCGCCCCCGGCCAGCGCGGGCACCGTGACGGCCGTCGTTCGCCCCGCGGCGGGCTTCTTCACGGTCAGCGCGCGCACGACATCCGGAAGGGCCGTGACGGTGCCGGTGCCGGGACCGAGCCAGCGGGCGTACTGCATGGCCGACTTGACGTCCACACCGGGCCGGACCGCGTTGGCGGACTGCATGGCGCCCTGGTAGAGCCAGTGCTCACCACGAGTGGTGGGCACGATGCGGGTGGCGGGCAGGGTTTGACGGGCCCACCGGATGGCTTGCGCACTGTCGAGGTCGACGACGGTGAGGCCGGCGCCGCCGGGGTGGTAGGCCACCGCCGCCGCCTCGCGCCACGCCCGCCGCCACGCGGGCGAGCCGATGACGCGGGGGTGGGTGGTGGCGGCGGCCCAGCCGTGGCAGGGCACCGGGCAGGCGCAGGGGCCGGGAGTCTTCATGTTCGGCCTACCGCCGCACGCGTTGCCGGTGCAGGCGGGGCAGTTCCCGAACGGCACCTTCCCCGCGCGCAGCGGCAGCACGGGCACGGAGTGCGCGGCGAGTGCCAGAGCAGTGTCCAGCAGGGCCGGGGCGGCGGTCATGCGGCTACCCCCAGGGCGGGGGCGAGCTGAGTGAGGGCGGCGCGGCCGATGTGCTGGGCGTAGGCGGGCGGGATGCACTCGCGGATGCCGTCGCGGTTCATCCACGGCACGCCGAGCACGCGGCGGGCGAGGGGGACGCCGGAGAAGTTGCCGACGAACTGGCCGTAGTGGCTGGGCGGGACGGGGCGCCCCATCTTGGCCTGCGGCACCAGGTGCTGGGGGTGGGCGGGCTCGCCCAGGAGGCGGTCA